>CAVKXR010000017.1:0-19984 GCA_963660275.1 Oscillospiraceae bacterium | reverse complement strand
GTGACATGGTAAAAGGCGTCATCGACATCGAGAAAAAAGAAATCGCTTTAGATGCAGAACTGCACGCCGATCTTGAATCTCTATTACTCAGCAAAGGTTCCGAACAACAGAATTTGTGGGGCTTTAACCTCTATCCAGAAATGGATGGCGATGATTTCATCGAATACGATTCCTTGATCAACATTCGTCCAAGCCAAGGGAATCGCGGGCGGCAAGTAGAAGACCCAGAAATTAGAACCACTATCAAAAGCATCTTTTTTTCATTATGCAAGTAATCCAACCTCAACATAAGGATTTAGCGGCAGGGCGCTGGGAGCAAATGAGCTTGGCGAAGCAGATGCTGAATATCGGCAGTGAAATTTCTCGGGCAAACCGATGGAAATCCAAGGGGAACAGGGAACAATGCGAACGAGCTGTTTTCCGCGCGCTAGAACTCATCGACATGACGATCAAAGCCCAAGCAAAATTTCATGCTTTGAAAGAGTTCACCCGAATGCGTGAAGCCATTTGCGATTATTATCTAGGCGACAACCAGTACCATTCCGACGGAGCCACAATCCAGCGAGACTTCGACATGTTTTTGAACATTCCCACTACCTAATTAAAAAGCCCCGAAATTTTCGGAGCCTTGGAATCAAAAGCCAGAAGTTTTATTTCTTAAATCCCAACACGAGCTTCCGACAGTCTTCGAAGAAAGGATTCGAATCATGCGGACCGGGCGCTGCTTCCGGGTGGAACTGCACCGCGATCATCGGAACTTTTTTCGAGCGGAATCCTTCAACCGACCGGTCGTTCAGATTCACGTGGGTAACCTCCAGAATGTTCGAATCGATGGAATCTTCGAGGACTGCGAAATTGTGGTTCTGCGACGTCACCATCACGCGGCCCGTATCGAGGAATTTCACCGGATGGTTTCCGCCGTGATGTCCGAACTTGAGACGCCCCGTCCGCGCTCCGCTCGCAAGACCGAGAATCTGGTGCCCGAGGCAGATGCCCATCACGGGAACCTTGCCGAGAATTTTTTTCGCATTGTCCATTGCGCCTTTCACGCCCGCCGGGTCGCCGGGACCGTTCGAAAGGAAAACGCCGTCGGGATTCATCGAGAGAACCTCTTCCGCAGGTGTATAGGCGGGAACAACCGTCACCCGGAAACCTTGCATCCGCAAGTTGCGGAGAATGTTCCGCTTGATGCCAAAATCGTACGCCACGAGTTTCAGGTCCGCAGCAGGGAGTTCTTTCGGCATACCGAATTCGCCGAGGAAGTCATCCGAAAATTCGTACTTTTCCTTGCACGTGACCGTCTCGACCATATCTACACCGTCAAGGCCTGCCCAAGCTTTCGCCCTTTTGACGCCTTCATCCGGGGAAACCGTTCCCGATGTGCAAATAAAACCTTTAAGCGTTCCCTTTTCGCGGAGAAGAAGCGTGAGCGCCCGTGTATCGATTCCCGCAAGAGCCGGAATTCCAAACCGTTTGAGCGCATCCGTAAGGCTCTCTTCCGAGCGGAAGTTGGACGCTTCGTTTATCTGCTGCACGAGAAGTCCCGCTGCCTGGAACTTTTCGCTTTCCATGTCCGCACGGTTCACGCCGACGTTTCCAATCTCCGTTTCAGTGAGCGTTACGAACTGCCCCGCGTATGACGGATCCGAGAGGATTTCCTCGTAGCCGGAAAGCGACGTGTTGAAAACAACTTCGCCAAAGGAATCCACAGGAGCGCCCATCGAATAGCCGAAAAAGACGCTGCCGTCCGAGAGAGCGAGGAACGATTTGCGTTCCCGTTCGAGTTTCCATTTTTCTTCTAGTGTCATAGCCGTTTTCCTTCTTAAACGTTCACTTTCGGAGCGTGACGCTGGTATTCCTGAATGGAACAGACTTCCACGCCAAAGCGTCCGTCGCCTGTTTCGCCCTTCATGTCTTCGAGGCCTTCGATGGTCGCTTCGAGAGCGTCGAGCGTCGTCGTAATCGGGATTCCGCGGAGAATGCACGTGGAGCGGATTTTCGCTTCGTCCTTTGCCGCCTTCGCACCGGGCGTCGGCGTGTTCACAATCCAGGCGAGATCCTTTTCATCAATTAAATCGAGAACATTCGGGCGACCATCCGAAATTCGGAAAACCCCGTGGGTCTTGATGCCGTGATCGCGGAGAACAGTGCTCGTTCCGCGGGTCGAATAGATTTCAAACCCGAGCTTCACCAACCGTTTCGCAAAAGGCACGACAGCTTCCTGGTCTGCGTCCTTGACGCTCAGGAAGATGTTTCCCTTCATCGGCACATAGTTGCCCGCGCCGACCTGGCTCTTGATGTAAGCCATCGAATGGTGATAATCGAGGCCCATCACTTCGCCCGTGGACTTCATTTCCGGGGAAAGAATCACATCGACTCCGGGGAATCTCGCAAACGGGAACACGGCTTCCTTCACGGCAAAGTATTTCGGCGTGAAAAGCTTCGTATATCCCAGATCCTTGAGTTTCTTCCCGGCCATCACCAGCGCGGCGAGTTTTGCAAACGGGATACCGGTCGCCTTCGACACAAACGGAACCGTGCGGCTTGCCCGCGGATTTACTTCGATGACATAGATATCGTTTCCGTGGACGGCAAACTGGACGTTCATCAGCCCGACGACATGAAGCTCCCTGGCAAATTCAATCGCGAGTTTCCGCAAGCGTTCCTGGATTTCCGCGGAGAATGTCGGAGGCGGAATCGTGCACGCCGAATCCCCGGAATGGATGCCCGCAAGTTCGATGTGCTCCATGATGCCGCAGATTTCCGCAGTTTCGCCGTCGGAAATGCAATCGACATCGCATTCCGTCGCCTGTTCCAGAAAGTGATCGACGAGAATCGGACGGTCGGGGGAAACTTCAAGAGCTTCCTCTTCCATATACTTGCGGAGAGCCTCTTCGTCGTGGACGATGCACATCGCGCGACCGCCGAGAACAAAGCTCGGACGGGCAAGCACCGGGAAACCGATTTTCTTTGCAATCGCCACCGCCTCGTCCGCGGTCTGCGCCATTCCCGAAGGCGGCTGCAACACGTGCAGCTTGTTTACAATGTCGCCAAAGAGCTTGCGGTCTTCCGCGGCATCGATCATCGCCGGGGACGTTCCGATGATGTGCACACCGTTTTCTTCGAGTTGGTTCGCCAGGTTCAGCGGAGTCTGTCCGCCGAACTGCACAATCGCACCATCGCACTTTTCGTGGCGGTAAACGTTCAAAACATCTTCGAGCGTGAGCGGTTCAAAATAGAGCTTGTCGCTCGTATCGTAGTCCGTCGAAACCGTTTCCGGGTTCGAGTTCACCATCACCGTTTCAAAGCCCGCCTTGCGCAGCGCAAAGGACGCGTGGACGCAGCAATAGTCGAATTCGATTCCCTGGCCGATACGGTTCGGGCCGCCGCCGAGAATCATGATCTTCTTTTTTCCCGAAGGCTTTTCGTCCGGGCGCATTCCCGTGCCGTCGCCGAGCTGCCCCGCTGTCGGATTTTCAAAGCGGTTGTCGTCATCCCGGTAAACCGAATACAGATACGGTGTGTAGGACTGGAACTCCGCGGCGCACGTATCGACCTGCGCAAAGCTCGGAACGACGCCGATTTTTTCACGGGCCGCGCGAACGTCAAGTTCCTTCGCCCCGAGAATCCAGCCGATCTGGCGGTCGGAAAATCCGAGTTTCTTCGCTTCGCGGAAAAGAGGCTTGTCCTTCGAAAGGTTTTCAAGCGAACCGGCCTTGCGGATTTCGTTTTCGAACAAAGTAAGCTCTTCCAGTTCGCGGAGGAACCACTTGTCGATTTTGCAGATGTCGTGAATCCGATCGACCGACCAGCCGCGCTTTAACGCTGCGCGGACATAGAAGATACGCTCGGCGGAAGGACGCTTGATTTCGGCTTCGAGCCTTTCGTCGGAAAGAGCCTCAAATGCGTGATCCTTGCCGTCTGCGCCATAACCCGCATGTCCCGTTTCGAGCGAACGCATCGCCTTCTGGAACGACTGCTTGAACGTGCGGCCAATCGCCATCACTTCGCCCACGGACTTCATCTGCGTCCCGAGTGTCGTGTCCGCACCGGCGAACTTTTCAAACGCAAACCGGGGAACCTTCGTCACGATGTAGTCGATGGAAGGTTCAAAGCAGGCGGGCGTCACCTTGGTGATGTCGTTCAGAATTTCGTCGAGCGTGTAACCCACGGCGAGCTTTGCCGCGAACTTCGCAATCGGGAATCCCGTCGCCTTGGACGCAAGAGCCGAAGAGCGGGAAACGCGCGGATTCATCTCGATGACGACAATCCGACCGTTCTTCGGGTTCAGCGCGAACTGGACATTCGATCCGCCCGTATCGATTCCAATTTCCCGCATCACGGCAATCGCCGCATCGCGAAGCTTTTGGTATTCGCGGTCGGTGAGCGTCAGGGCAGGCGCCACCGTAATGGAATCTCCCGTGTGGACGCCCATCGGGTCGAGGTTCTCGATCGAGCAGACGATGACGCAGTTGTCCTTGTGGTCGCGCATCACTTCGAGCTCGAATTCCTTCCAACCTTCGATGGATTCCTCGATCAGGACTTCGGATGTCGGGCTGTAGTAAAGCCCGCGTTGCACGATCGTTTCAAATTCTTCCTGGTTGTGCGCGATACCGCCGCCTGTTCCGCCGAGCGTAAACCCCGGACGGATGACGACCGGCCATACGCCAAGTTTCTCGCGGGCGGCAACCGCTTCTTCGAGCGTGTTCGCCGAAATGCTCTGCGGCATGTCGAGCCCGATGCGTTCCATCGCCTCCTTGAAAAGCTCCCGGTCTTCCGCCTTGTTGATGACATCGGGGCGCGCACCGATCATTTCCACGTTGTAGCGGGAAAGCACGCCTTTCTTGTGAAGCTTCATCGCAAGGTTCAGAGCGGTCTGCCCGCCGAGGGTCGGGAGCAGCGCATCGGGACGTTCGCGCCGGATGATTTCCGTAAGGGCCTGCGCCGTCAAAGGCTCGATATAGGTACGGTCCGCGAAATCCGGGTCCGTCATAATCGTCGCCGGATTCGAGTTCACCAGGACGACTTCGTAGCCTTCGGCCTTGAGCGACTTGCACGCTTGCACGCCGGAATAATCGAATTCGCAAGCCTGTCCGATGACAATCGGCCCCGAACCGATAAGCATTATCTTTTTGAGATCTTCACGTTTTGGCATAGTACCTTCGCTTGAGCTAAATCGGCGTAATTTTAGAAATTTCTATCCACGAAACAAAGGGAAAACTTTTATCTTTTTGAAAGTTTTCAAAAGGACTTCAAAGCCCTGTAGGAATGTTTTTTCCCATCAGAAAAACGCAAGACTTTTTCGGCAACATAAAATTCATTTTTGTCATTTTTTATCCATAAAAAAGATCGGAAAACAAAACAGGAAAGGAATCTCCGGTCGGGTTTCGGAAAACGATAAATGCTAAATTAGAAGCATGATTTGGAAATTCTACATTCTTTGGCTCATCTCGTTTCTCGCCGGCGTCGTCTTTGTATGCGTCCTCCCGGGCGATTCGCCGTCTCCCTCTTTCCGTTATCTTTTCCTCGGCCTCTGGGGAGCCATTCTCGGCGCGCTGTTCAATGCAATCGCAAACAAAAAATCAACCGACAGCGAAGCCGACTTTGCCTCCGAACCTAGCCGGAAACTTCCCGAAACGGAATTCATCCCAGTAGTCAGCGAAACAGCCAAAGTTTCCTTGCCGGAGGTTCCCGCCGAACCCAAGATTCTCGCCCCGGAATTTCCCGACGAAGACTGGATAGACTTCAGCCACGAACTTTTGCGCAACCGCCCGTTCCCCGAAGTCATCCGCAAGCTGAACGAAATCCTGCCAAAGATTTTCAAAGGCGCTTCAGGCGTCCTCTATATGTATAGCAACAACCAGTCCGAGCTGCACCAGATTTTCGCTTTCGGAGAAAACACGATCAGCGACCCGGTCATCGTTCCCGCGGAATGCGCAAGTTTTGACAGCGCAAAAATCGTCGTCGCCGATTATTCCGACCCGCAGCACGTAAACGGCTGCACGCATCTGCACCACCGTCCCCAGGGATATTCCTTCTGCGCACCGATCGAAGGTCTCGAAGAGCATTTCGGCATTCTTTCCATCCAAGTCGATGCGCTCCCGGAAGGCGAAACCGCCGAATCGTGGAAGACAAAAATTTCCATGGTCGCGACGACGTTCGGGCTTTTTGTCGCGAACCAGAATTTGCAAGTGCGCTTCAAGACGCAAAGCCTTCGCGACCAGCTCACCGGCCTTGTGAACAAGCGTTACATGGAAGAAGCCCTGATGCGCGCCATCAGCGAAGCGCGACGCCACGGCACCCCGATCGGCATGATCATGCTCCACCCGGACAGCCTTGAAGCGTTAAAGGACCAGCACGGGACTCACGCCTCGGAACAGATGCTTTGGGAACTCGCCCAGAGACTTCCGCGGTATATTCGCACCGAAGACATTCCCTGCCGCTTCGCGGAGAACACCCTCTGCGTCCTCTTGCCCGGAGCGGACCGGATTCGCACCGAACAGCGCGCAGAAAAAATCCGCCACGAAATCGAGAACCTGCAAGTCGCCTACGGAAAAATCGTACTCCAGACGACGCTTAGTCTCGGTGTCGCCACATATCCCGAAAACGCCAAGACCACAGCCGAACTGGTTTCCGCGGCAGAACAGGCGATGCACCAGGCGGAAGCCCTCGGAGCGAACCGCGTTTGCACAGCCCAGACTTCTCCAAGCCAGCCGTAAATTACTTTATACTTAATTGATTATCCAGAAACCGAAGCGTTTCCGCCAAGGCGGCATTCCGGGCGTCCCTTTCGGAAAGATACAGATCGTGCATTCCGCCTTCGACTTCGAAAAGCGTGACATTCTTTCCTAGACCCGCTCCGTAGCGGTGGATGTCTTTTACATCGAGAACACCGTCACAACGCGCATAAGCATCGGTCCAGACCTTTTCATCGACACTGCACGAACTGTGCATCACGAGAACCGGAGACTTAATCCGCAAGCCTTTCTGGATTTTCAGATGCCCGCGATGAATCGCCCGAATCCATCCAAGCGTTTTCGGCGGAGCGACAAGAGGCTTTAAGCGCAAGTCGTAATCCCACTCGCCTTTTTCGCTTTTGTGAAGGCTCATCCCGTAATTCGGATTGGGAGCTTCATTCACTTCGACATCGGGGAACCATTTTGCCAAAAACGAAACCACCGGGACTGCGATGTTTTCCATCAACGCATTCATATTCATGTCTAGAAAAGGACTGTTCAGGACGACAGCAAAAAAGTCTGCTCCGTGATTTCTCGCCTCCGCATACAGGGAAACGATCAGCCCGCCCGTACTGTGCCCGATGAGCGCAACCGGAAGATTTTCTCCCGCGAGTCGCTTCGCCATCGAGACAGCCGAATCCAGTTCCGGGAAATATTCGCCGACGGAATCCGCAGAAAAAGCCCGCTCAGACTCCCGCAAGGAACGCCCGTAGCGATGCAGGTCGATAGCGAAAAACGCATACCCCGCCGAGTCGAGCTTTTCGGCGAGATGGCTCTGGAAAAAGTAATCGTTGTAGCCGTGGACATAGAAGACTACGCCTTTGCTCTGCCGCGCCGAGGAGTCAAAGGGATAACGGATGAGCGTCGCCGGATGTTCCGAACGGATCGGGTAGATGACAAAGGGCGCTCCGAGAAGCGGATCCGTCTGGATTTTCTCGTCGGTCACCACAGGCGAAATCGAAGATTCCGATTGCGTTTCGCAGGCGCAGAGAAAAATTCCCGCAAGAAATGCGACGAACACAAATTTCCAAATTTTCATTTTAGATAAACGCATCTTCATCAACATATAAAATTATTTTCCCTTTCACCCGATAATCCTAACAATTTTGCAATGCCGTCCATTCCCTTTTGCTATATTTGTCAGGCTCAAATTAAAAGAGCGAACACGCAAGAAACAAAAGGTTCATCTATGTCCAATCTAAACGAAGAAGCACTCGCCTATCACGCCAGCGGCAAACCCGGAAAGATCGAAGTCGTTCCGACCAAAGCGCACAGCACGCAGACGGATCTCGGGCTCGCCTATACGCCCGGCGTAGCGGCTCCTTGCCTCGAAATCGAAAAGGACAACAACAAGGCTTATGACTACACGACCAAGGGAAACCTCGTCGCCGTGATTTCCAACGGAACAGCCGTCCTTGGCCTCGGAGACATCGGAGCGGTCGCCGGAAAGCCCGTCATGGAAGGCAAGGGTCTTCTGTTCAAGATTTACGCCGGCGTCGATGTTTTCGACATCGAAGTGAACGAAAAGGACCCGAAAAAGTTTATCGAAATCGTCAAGGGAATCGCTCCGACATTCGGAGGCATCAACCTCGAAGACATCAAGGCACCGGAATGTTTCGAAATTGAAGACGGTCTTAAGGCAGCCCTCGACATTCCCGTGATGCACGACGACCAGCACGGCACAGCGATTATCAGCAGCGCCGCTCTCGTAAACGCTCTCGACATCGCAGGCAAGGACATCGACAAGGTGAAGCTCGTGGTAAACGGCGCAGGTGCCGCGGCGATCGCCTGCACAAAGCTCTACCTTTCCCTCGGCGTTAAAAAGGAAAACGTCGTCATGGTCGATAGCAAGGGCGTCATCAGCAAGTCCCGCAAGAACCTCACGTCGCAAAAGGAATTTTTCGCCACGGACCGCACCGATGTTTCGACACTCGCCGAAGCGATGAAGGATGCGGATGTATTCCTCGGACTTTCCAAGCCGAACATTCTCACCAAGGAAATGATCCAGTCGATGGCGAAGAACCCGATCGTGTTTGCGCTTGCGAACCCCGTGCCGGAAGTTTCCTACGACGTGGCGATGAGTTCCCGTGAAGACATCATCTTCGCAACGGGCAGAAGCGACTACCCGAACCAGGTGAACAATGTCATCGGCTTCCCCTACATTTTCCGCGGAGCCTTGGATGTCCGTGCGACAGCCATCAACGAACACATGAAGCACGCTGCAGTCCGCGCCATTGCGGATCTTGCGCGAAAGCCCGTGCCGGAAGTGGTGAACATCGCCTACAACTCCGAACGTTTCTCCTTCGGACGCAACTACATCATCCCGAAGCCGATGGACCCGCGCCTTCTCACCGACGTTTCAATCGCCGTCGCCAAGGCCGCCATCGAAAGCGGCGTCGCTCGCAAGACGATTACCGACTGGAATGCCTACGCCGATAGCCTCCGCGATATGATGGGCTATGATAACAAGCTCATCCGCGGATTCGAAAACATGGCCCGCAGCAACCCGAAGCGCGTCGTATTCGCCGAAGGCGCGAGCGTGAATATGATCCGCGCTGCGATCCAGGCAAAGGCGGAAGGCGTCGCATTCCCGATTCTTCTCGGAAACCCGGAGCGTATCCGCGAAACCGCCGAAAAGGAAAAACTCGACATCTCCGGCATCGAGATAGTAAACCCGCGTTCCGCAGACGAAGCGGAGCGCCGTCTCAAGTTCGCCAAGATCTATGCGAGCGAAAACGGTCGAAACGGCGTCACCACGGAAAAGGCCCGCGACGATATGTTCGAACGCAACCATTTCGGCATGATGATGGTAAAGGTCGGCGACGCGGACGCCCTGATTTCCGGTTCCAACTCGCGCTATTCCACGACCATCGAACTGGCGAAGGAAATGATCGGAATCCGCGACGACTACAAGCATTTTGGAGCGCTCCACATTCTGAGCACCAAGAAGGGAACATTCTTCCTCGCCGATACGCTTGTCAATCGCGACCCCGACACGGAAACGCTCGTCGATATTACGAAGCTCACCCACGATGCTGTCCAGTTCTTCGCCCACGAACCGGTGATGGCGATGCTCAGCTACGAGAACTTCGGTTCCGACGAAAAAATGCCGAACGGTTCTGCGAGTTCCGTCCGGGATGCCGTGAAGATTCTCCACGAGAAGTATCCGAATTACGATGTTGACGGAGAAATGCAGGCATGTGTCGCCCTGAACAAGGATCTGCGAGACGCCAAGTATCCGTTCAACACATTGAAAGGCAAGGACGTGAACACGCTCATTTTCCCGTGCCTCTCTTCGGCGAACATCACATGCAAGATGCTCCTTGAAATGGGCGTCGGCGAATCCATTGGACCGGTACAGATGGGTCTCAAGAAGCCGGTGCACTTCACCGACGCAGACGCATCCGTCCACGACATCTTCAACCTCACCGTCGCCGCCGTCATCGATGCAATCGTGCAAGAGAAAAAGGATAAGGCGAGTGTCGCAAAATAAACTGTAGGTTTATTTTATGACCGAGCCGCCTTTTTCGCGATGGAGCGAAGCGACAGCGCAAAAGAAGGATAAGGCGAGTGTCGCAAAATAAGTCGAAAGTTGAAAAGTAAAATCAAAGTAAAATCTCAAAGAAGCCGTCCACGAGACGGCTTTTTTGATAGGCCCTTTTTTATATTTAGCACAAACTAAAGGCTTTTCATGAAAAGAAATCTTCTATTCGCAATGGTCCTGCTGCTTTCGACAGCGGCATTCGCCGGAGACAGCACATCCATCTACACGAAAATCACCGACTGGTACAGCGATAACCTGAACTACGGAACAGTCACGCTTCTGATGACCGTGGAAAGTTCCTTCATCCCTTTTCCGTCCGAAGTCGTTGTTCCGCCGGCCGCTTACAAGGCTCTGCAACCGGACTCCGGTCTGAACATCGTTCTGGTCGTCCTGTTCGCGACACTCGGAGCCGTTCTCGGAGCGTTCATCAACTACTACCTCGCCAAATTTCTCGGACGTCCGATCATCTACAAGTTTGCCGATTCCCGCATCGGCGCCATGTGCCTGCTCGATTCAAAAAAAGTCGCCCAGGCCGAAGATTTCTTCCGCAGACACGGAGCGATCTCCACCTTTGTCGGCAGGTTCATCCCTGCCATTCGCCAGCTGATTTCCATCCCCGCAGGCATCGCCGATATGAAGCTTTCAACATTTGTCTCGTTTACCGCACTCGGCGCGTGCCTCTGGAATATCGTACTTGCGCTCTTGGGCGTTCTCGCTCACGGACAAAGCGATATCATCCAAAAGTACAACTCCGAGCTTTCGATGGTTCTTTTGGGTCTCGCCGGGCTTTTTGTCTGCTTTATCCTGTATAAGGGAATCCGCAAGAAACGCCAAAAATGATTTTTAAAGGGCGAGCCTTACAAAGTTCCCGCTAGAAGTCGCAATTTTCCACGCAGCGGTTTCGCGAGAACTTTGCCGTGTGCACCACGATTCCCTTGTTGTACTTGTGATAGACGCCTTCGCGGACGCCGTTCACAAATTCCATGTCCTCGGAAATCAGCCCCTGATCGTTGAACATTTTGGCGACGCCTTGAACCCGGCCGTTTTCGTAGCGGAACTCCGATCGCAGCGTCCCGTTTACGTCCCAGCTTTTAGAAACGCCTTCCAGCATTCCGATTGAATAAAAGTCCTGGCTTTTCAGCTTGCCGTTGTCATAGAACGTTTTGGATTCACCGTATTCTTCTCCGTTCGCATAGTGGATTTCCTGCCACAGCGAGCCGTTCGCGTAAAAGCTCCGGTAAATTCCGTCGAGCTTTCCCTCCTTATATTCCGCCTCGACTCCGACCTTTCCGTTCGGGTAATACGACACAAAATGTCCATCCCGAATTTGCGAACCTTTTTTTACCGTATAAAATTCCTGCAAGGCGCCGCTATCCGAAAAGACGCGAACCGTGTCCCGCTCGGCGGCATTCGCCAAGGCCAATGCGACAAGGCTTAACAGCACGATGTTTTTTCGTTTCATTTCTTCTTCCTCGTTCTTTTTCAAAATTAGAATGTATTTTTTGACTGCCTATGCGTGTTACGTTTTTAAATCCGCCTTATTTCCCCATGTTCAGCCGGGAATCCCGCAGTCCCTGCGTCACCAAGTCGAGCACTCTCTACTGGCCGATGTTCTTGAGCTATGCGGCGGGAACCGTCGAAGCGGATGGAAACGAAGTGCAGCTGATAGACAGCCCGGCAATGGACCTCGACCTCGAAGCGACCGTGGCAAAGATTCGCGCCTTTGGACCGGAACTCATCATCGCAAGCACGAGCACGCCGAGCATAATCAACGACCTTTCCGTCATCAAGACTCTCAAGGTTCTCTTCAATGTTCCCACGGCAATCATGGGAACGCACGCGACCGCGGAACCGCTCGAAACGTTGCAGACCGAGCCGAACCTCGATTATGTCATCATCGGCGAAGCGGACTATACGGCACGCAATCTGGTGCGACTTCTCCGCGGAGAAATCCCGAAGTCATCGGATATCGCGGGCCTCGCCTACCGCACACCGGACGGCGGAATCGACTTCCAGCCCGAAGGTCCGAAGATTGCGAACCTCGACGAGCTTCCCTGGGTGAGCAAGACATACTACAAGCACCTTTTTTCTTGCTACAAGCGTTACTTCTACGGAGCGAACCTCAACCCGATCGTGGTGATTCTTTCCGGGCGCGGCTGTCCGAACCGCTGCAGCTACTGCGTCATCCCGCAGACGCTGAACGGCCACACCTTTCGGATGCGTTCGCCCAAAGATGTCGTCGATGAACTCGAATTCATCAAGTCGCACTTTGAAGATCTGGGCGAAGTCTTTTTCGAGGACGACACGTTTACCGCCAACCACAGGCACGTCCAGGAAATCTGCGAAGAAATTTTGCGCCGCAAGCTGAAGATCACGTGGAGCTGCAATGCCCGCGCCGATGTGCCGCTCGAACTTCTGAAGCTGATGCACCGGGCAGGCGGACGCGAAATGTGCGTCGGGTTCGAAAGTGCAAGTCCCGAAGTTTTGCAGAACATCCACAAGGGTGTAAAGAACACGGACAAGGCGATTGAATTTATGCGGAACGCTCGCAAGGCGGGATTCCTCGTCCACGGATGCTTCATGGTCGGCAACCCGGGCGACACGGCGGAAACGCTCCGCATGACGCTCGACTACGCAAAGAAGCTGAACCCGAACACGGCGCAGTTCTACCCGATTATGGCGTATCCCGGAACCGAAGCCTATAAGGAAGCACTCGAAAGCGGCGCACTCGAAAGCCGCGATTACAGCCAATGGCTCGACAAGGACGGATTCCACCGCACGACGATTCACCGGGGGAACCTTTCCAGCCAAGACCTGGTCGATTTTTGCGACAAGGCTCGCCGCGAATTTTATCTCCGCCCGAGCTACATCTTCCGGCAGGGAATCATGGCGATTAGAAACCCGAAGGAACGCTACCGGGTTTTCCGCGGATTCCACACGCTAGTCAAGCATCTTTTCCGCAAGCACGGAGAACTCGCCGTACGGCAGGCTCCGACAAGCAAACGGTAAATTTCGGGAAGCCGCTATTTAATTTGTACGCGGTGCGTTTCCGTTCCCACTTTTAGCAGGTAATTGCCCGATGCGGGAAGTTTTACTTTGACATCGTTAAAAATATTTCCGTGCGAAACAATCTGGCCGAGGAAATTGAACATGGCAAAATCGACCGGCGACGCGGAACGAATCCGTACAAAGAAATTTTCGATTCGGATATCGATATTTTGCCGGTTCCGCTCCGGGAAAAGAGCCGTCGTCGTTACGGAATAGGGCAAAAAGAACGAAGAATCGCTCGCCTCGTCCCGAATTTTCACCAGATAATCCCCGGATGCCAATTGGCAAAAACCGTTTTCAACGAAGATCCGGTTAGCGCATCCCGGATTGAAACCTCCATAGACGCAATCATATTGCGGCAGCAAAGCCTTTTCCCCCTTGACAAGAACCGAATCCGAGGAATAAATCGAATAATAGACGGGATAACGGTTGAAATCGATTTTGTGACAGGCCGGGACAAAATTTTGTTCAAGAGAAAGTTTCTTCAACGGGCAGTTTTTTCGAATGTCCTGCAAATACACGATTCCCGGATCCCCATAAAGCTCGTCGCCTTTTGAATAGCAGGAATAATTCAAATCCGGCACGAGGAACAGGGAATCGACATTTTCCAAACCGAACGATTCCAAATCCGTTCTGCCGAGCGCAAAACCGTTCTTCCCTATCGGAGAACTACGCAAGGAATCGTTTTTTCCATACAGAAAAAATCCTTCCGGACGGTAATCCGCTTTTTTCCAAGTATAGCGGAACCAGCCCGAAAAAACCGAATCATCCGACACCATTTCCCAAAAATCTCGGGAATCTTTCGCATCGACAATCACAGGCGTTTCGTCAATCCAGTTCTTAGCATCGGGAATCAGGACAAACAAATTAAATTCTTTTTCACTCAGGAAAAAGCCTTGTTCTTTTCGGGCATCTTCCGCGTAAAATCCATCATTATAATCTAAATCTCCAAACCGGAAACTTTTTTCCGGAATAAAATAAATGGAATCCCGATACGAAAACCCAACATCAAACAAAATCTTTACCGGAATAGCCCGCAACGTTTCCGCCGGAAATCCGCCAAACCCGACAGGTTCCAAGAACTGCGAATCGGAATCTTTGTAAATGAAAATGGAATCCGGCAGGGAGTCACCGTCCCATGTGAAACGGAACCAGCCAAGCGTATCGGCGGACATGGCAAGCGGCGATGTCTTATTTTCATTTTCAACGACAACAGGCGTCGAATGAAACCAAGTCTCCGTATAAGGCGGCAGTACAAAAAGCGCCTTTTCGGAAGAAAAGGCAAAAGAGGCGAAAACAAGAAGACTGACGAAAATTTTGGACATAGGATTACCTCAACAAGACAAATGCAATCTCAAGAAAAAAATAATCAAGCAAAAAATCTATTTCGATTCACAAAAAAAGACCCGCTAGGCAAGCGAGTCTTTCAAACAAATTCACTTTGACTTTTAAGCGATTTTCGCAAAAGCCTTTTCGAGTTTTTCGAGAGCCTCTGCACATTCCGCTTCGCTCACGTTCAACGGCGGAAGCAGACGGACGACGTTTCCCTTTGCGCTCAGCACGAGCAGTCCTTCGGCACGGGCAGCGGCAATCAGTTTGCCGACAGGCTTTTCCGCAGCCATCGAGATTCCGAGCAGCAGTCCTTCGCCGCGAACATTTTCCAAAAAATCGAACTTGGCGACGATTTTCGAAAGCCCTTCGACGAATTGCGCCGAGCGCACCCGAACATTTTCCAAGAATCCCGGAGCGGAAATCTGTTCGACGACAGAAAGACCCGCGGCACAGGCGACAGGGTTCCCGCCAAAAGTCGTCCCATGGTCACCCGGGCGAAGTTCATCGGCGATTTTCTTCCGCAAGAGGACCGCGCCGAGCGGAAGCCCGCCGCCGAGAGCCTTGGCTAGCGAAACGAGATCGGGAACAAGTCCGCGCTTTTCACAACCGAGGAAAGTTCCGAGCCGTCCCATCCCCGCCTGGACTTCATCGACGATTACGAGACATCCGAACTTTTCGCGCAGAGCGTGAACCGTCTGGACCATCTCCGCCGAAAGGGTCATCACGCCGCCTTCGGCGGCGAGCGATTCGAGCATAATCGCGCACGTATTTTCATCGACTTCGGCTTTCAACGCTTCCACGTCGTTCCACGGAACATGTACAAAGTCACCCGGCATATCGCCAAAGCCTTCGCGGATAGACGGCTGTCCAGTCGCAGACAGCGCGGCAAAGGTGCGCCCATGGAAACTGTTCACGAAAGTGACGATTTTCTGGCGGTTCGCTTCGCCCTTGCGATAGAAATATTTCCGGGCGAACTTGATGCAGCCTTCGTTCGCTTCCGTCCCCGAATTGCAGAAAAACGCCTTGTCAAATTTTGTCAATTCCAAAAGCTTTTCCGCAAGGCGAATCTGCGGGTAGTTCGGGTAGAGATTGCTCAAATGGATGAAACGGCTCGCCTGTTCCGAAATCGCATTCAAGATTCCCTTGTTCCTGTGTCCCAGGCTGTTCACGGCGATTCCCGCGACAAAATCCAGATACTTTCGTCCCTCGGCATCGAACAGGTAACTTCCGGAACCTTCCACAAAATCCACGTCAGGCTTGCCATAAAGCGGAGCGATGACCGCCGCATCTTTGTTCAAAAGATTTTTAAGCGAGGATTGTTCCATAGTTGATATCTCCGTTAATTTGTTTCACAAAGGTGTCCGCATCTTTCCACCCGAGGATGTGGATTTCGCCGAGCCCGCGTTTCAAGGCACCGACGCTTTCCCGGACTTTCGGAATCATGCCGCCGCAAATCGTTCCGTCCGCAATCAAGGATTCGACCTTCGATTCGTCGAGACTCGGAATCAGATTTTTCTGTTTGTCGAGAACGCCCGGGACATCGCTCACGAGCAGGAACTTATCGGCTTTCAGCGCAACGGCGAGTTCCGAAGCAGCCGTGTCCGCGTTCACGTTCCACGCGATTCCGTCCCCGATGGAAATCGGGCTTACCACGGGCGTCCATCCGCAGTCCCAAAGGTCCGTGACGATTTTCGGATTCACCCGAGCGATCCGCCCGACCAGCCCAAGGTCCGCGCCGCCGGTCCGCTTTTCCGCTTCGAAGAGTTTTCCATCGACGCCCGAGATTCCCACAGCCGAGGCTCCAAAATTTTCGAGCATCCGCACGAGCTTCTTGTTCACGTGCCCGGAAAGGGTCATCTCCACCATCTTCATGATGCCCGGAGTCGTCACGCGCAAACCTTCGATAAATCGCGGTTCCTCGGAAAGCAGCGCGATGTTCTCGTTGATGTCCTTGCCTCCGCCGTGGACGACCGCAACCCGAAATCCGAGAGCGGGAAGTCTAGCGATGGCGCGGGTAAAATCCAGCAGTTTCGCCTCGTCAATGGCAAGGCTTCCACCGATTTTCACGACGACCGTTTTCATTTCTCGATAAACCTCTGTGTTTTTTAGCTCAAATTTATTTATATTCAAGGAAATGTTTCACCCGAATGTTCTAAAAGCATCCTTTTGGAACGTTCACAACAACACGAAGGCAAATCTATGGCAATTAAAAAAGTTTGGCTGGACGAATCGAGCGACGAATGCGTCTCATGCGGCGCCTGCGAAGGCACCTGCGACGCGGTCTTCAGCGTTCCCGATAAGATGCAGGTCAAGGAAGGCGTCAACTATTCCCAGTATGAAGACGACATCAAGGCTGCGGCGGAAGGCTGCCCGGCTCAGGTCATCAAGTACGAATAATCTTTTTCCATCTCTCCTTTAGGCGGGCGGCTTTCGGGCTGCCCGTTTTTAATCGGAAAGCAACGTCAGACAGGCGAATCATCTTTTTCAACATTCTTAAAACAAAATTTCTTTCAAAAACCACAGAGCCATCCGAAATTTACTCGATTTTACAAGTAAATTTCAGACGATTTCTTGGCGATAGCGATTTTCAATGTAAATCTTGAATGCAGCGGATGGAGTTTTCAGAACATTGATTGTCCACGTCTGATTTTATACATATCCTATCTTGGAAACAGAGACGACGCCCCTGCGCAAAACGGTTATCCGAAAACTATCGTAGGCAAATTCCTTTGTATGAAATTTTCCAAAATCAAAAGGCTTGCCGTTAAATTCATTGAAACGGAACGGTTCCACCTGAAAAGACTTTATCCCTAATTCATCCAAAACTTCCTGCGGCAATTCATAGTTTTGATCGACAAGCCCAAACATGGTAAATCCGGTATCCACACACAAGGAGAGTATCGCTGCGCCACCCGCTTTGCAGGCAAACGAACCCAACGTCGCTCCGATGAAGCTTCCCAGCATAGTTCCCAGGCAAGGCAAAATGCACGAAGCTAGGCCTCCGCCAATCAATCCCGACGAAGAAACGACCACATTCTTGATCAGGTTCAAAGCCATTTCCTGCCTGTCCTTTTGACCGCACGCCACGCGAAAAGCATCGCCAATCGTCTCCATCGTCAGAACTGTCAATGACGCTATAACGCTCGGCGTTAAACTTTTCATCGCCACACCAAAAAAGCCCGCTTTGCAAGCCGTCGTAATTCCCGCGGCCACGGAACCTCTTAAAAATCCAAGCGACGCGCCGTCTAATGCAGCCAGCCCCATTTTCTTGAACTGCTCTGGATTCAGCCTTCCTGTTTTCACTAAATAGGAAACGGCTTTCAATACTTCCGGGGCGAGCTTCATCACCGTCGTGATAACGGCTGCCGTCTTCCCGGCCTCTATCGCCTACTTAAAGACATATTCGCATTTGACGATTTCTTCTAGCGACACGCCATGTTGCTTTAAACATTCCGCATCGACATTTCCTTTTTGGGCCTCTACGGTTAGCTTTTCAGAATCCGGTCTCGACAACGGATGCGATTCAATTCCTTCTCCGTCACGAATGCGGTCATCGAGGCGTTCAAGGGTTTCTTGATACTTCACCGCCTGTTCCGGCCTGTTATAAGTCTCCTTGTTGTATCTCTTTTTTAAATACTCCGTTGCTTCGGAAAGCTGGTCCGACGGAACAATTCGCCCTTGCCCCTGATACAAAGACAAATTCGGATCCTTGCCTTCAAACTTCTTTTTATTCAAAAAGTCTTCCAGGAAATCCATTCCGCTCTCTTTGAATCGTTCATAAACCGTCGTCGCCTGTTTCAATCCGCTTAATCTGCCGCTCGCATAATACTTTAAGCTATAATCTTCACCAAAATTTGTCTGGATATCAACAGAGCCCAAACCATGACTTCCGAGAACATCTGCGTGGTGGGCAGATTCCGCTGCTTTCGCTTCAATGTTAAACGTCTGGGCGTGCCAATGCTCCGCGACATTTCCCTGGAGCTGACCAGCCCCCACGCGAGACGTCCTAAAGTCGTTCAGATCTTTAGCGAAAGAATCTATCTCTTCTTCGACTCCGGAGACATATCGGGACGCGCCATGAGCGCCATCCATCACGCCGATATTTTTTTCAAAAAAAGAATAGCCGTCTTGAAAAGAAGACCGGGAAGACATTTATCAACTCTCCATAAATTTCGACAGTCCATATAGATACGTATGTAGGGCTAACGCATAGTTTCTTTCCTTGAAGTATTGGTTTTTCATTTTAAAATGCCGGACTAAAGCAGCACCTACCGCGCCACACAAAAGAAACAAGGGAAGCCCGCTAGCAAGACTTTTTGTCACTCCCAAATCGGAAACGCTCATCTTGAACGATTCCTGGTCCTTTTTGGCAAATTCGACAAACTGTTCATATTCTTTCTTGTCATACGCCCGTGAATCGACGAACATAACCGCCCGCATCCCAAGCCATCCAAAAGTCATCCCGTATTCGGAAAATTCCGTTTTGATATGGGATTTATTCTCTTCGATTAGCTTCGCATCGCCCAAGATAAGAACATGAGTGTCAGAAGAAATTTTCGATAAAGTGTCGCGATATTCTTTAACACTCCACATGGCAGCCCGAATAGAACCGTCCTTTGTTCCCACGGCGGTTCCGTCCGGCTTGTCGTCTTTTAAACCGATAAGCTGAATCAGATAAGATGCGTACTCGGCGGTATCCTTATCGTGCACAATGATCAGTTCTTTTGTTTCCTGTTCAAACATAAATTCTCCTTTTACAGGTCTGCTGATTTCTTGGACAAGCTATTTCGCGTTCACCCTGACGGAGCGTTCCCCGACGCGGACGATGTAGCTCCCGGCTCGGGGAACGGAAAGCGCCATCTCCGAACTTTCGATGCGGCCCTTGGCGAGGACCTTTCCCTGCAGGTCGAAGAGAGCGTAGGATTTGCCGACCGGTGCGGCGTGAACCAGGAAGTTCCTGCCCGAAACGGTGACGCTCCATGTGGGGGCGGGGAGGTTCGAGATAATGGCGTCGGGAGATCCGATAGAATCAAATACCGCATAATAGGCAAAATCTTCAGTCGCAGCGGCAATCTCCGTATGCCATCCTGCAAATGTATAAGAATATTTGCTTGTTGATTTTTTAGTGGGAGTACTTCCATGATAAACAGGAATTTCACCATATTTAACAGATTGCTTTTCTAAGAGACTTGAATCGCCATCGAAAAAATGAATCGTAAATATTTCAGAAGTATCGACATAGTTTGCATAAACGACAAGATCCTTCGTAAAAATGGTTGATGCTTGAATTTTGTATCCATTAGAATACCAACCAGTAAATATT
>CAVKXR010000016.1:0-20381 GCA_963660275.1 Oscillospiraceae bacterium | reverse complement strand
CTCATTTAAAGGCTCATTTAAAGGCTCATTTAAAGGCTCATTTTGAATGTTTGGTGGTGCCGTCAAATTTTTGTTATAGATTACCGTAGAGATTGTCAGGTCGCTTTCGAACTTTACTTTCTTGTGAGTCAACTTTTCCCACGAAAGCATCTTGTCGATTCCATAGCCTGCATTTTCCGAAAGTTTTGCGTAGCGGAAAAGCTTGATAAGCGTTGGGTTCCGTGGCATGGAATGGTTTTGTACTCGGAGTTCCTTGAGATCAAACGGAAAACGTCCGGGATTCTGAAACTCGATTCGATCGGTAAATACGCGAATGGTGGAATGCATCGGGCTAAAGTAGTCCGCATGGGCGAGCATATTTACCAGTCCTTCGCGCAAGGCGTAAAGCTGGGAATTATCGTCCGGGGAAAAACCGTTTGGCCCTGCCGTGAACGGAGCGTCGATATGTGTCCGCAGTCGCTGGATAAAAACATTGTAATACTCCCAGAGATTTTCCTGTTCCGGCATTCGGAATGTGTAGCGCGGTTCAGCGGTTCCTTGGGCTGTTCCCGGAATTTCCAGCATATCGATCCAGAAGTTGTTTACATGATATTGGATTTCGTCTCGCAAACCAAACATTAAAAGGCTGCCGTAGTTCAGTTTGCCTTTTTTCGTGATGCCGGTTTTTTCGCAAAACTTTTCAACGGGCAAGTTGCTGTAAGGGAACTCGGGATTGAAAGCCTTGATCTGTTCGATATAGGATTCTAGAGAATTCTGATTGAGCATCGCAAGGGATGAATCGGGAACGAGTTGCTCGCTTTTTGTACCGAATGCCTGGTCGCGGAACATTGCCATGACTTCCATGTCGGTTGCGCGGCGGTCTCCGCTGCCTGTTCGGATGAACGTGTTGCGCTCGGATGTAAAGTAAATCGGCTTGAATGGTGACGACGGAATGAAAAATGCCAAAACGAGTTTTCCATCGATCCGATATTTTTTTGCCTTGGCGACGATTAGTTGGTTGAGTTTTTGCCTTCCTCGAATGCAGTTAAAAAAATCCGATTCGATTTTTTCGCCATTTCGGACCCCGCTAATTTCAAACTTGTTTCCATTTTGTTTTACCCCAAGAACAATCCATCCACCGGACGTGTTGGAAAACGCGCTGACGCTTTCCCAGATGTTTTTGGGGAGTTCTGCAGCGGCTTCCTTTACTTCAAAGTCATCCCATTCGATGTCCTTGAGTCTAGCGATGAGTTCGTTCTTGGTCATAGAATTTTTTTGGCTTCTTCAAAAGATAGAAAAAAGCTTCCCTACTCAAACCCAATCTGCATCGGTCCGCTCTTCCCATGCTGGACCTTGCGCATGTAGAGCTTTCCCGCGGAGTCGTAGTGCAGCTGCTCGCCGAAAGGTTCGCCGCCCTTGTAGAAGAGGCTGTCCTTGAGCGTGCCGTCCGGATACCAGTTTCGCCAGGAACCGTCGGGCTTTCCGTCTTGAAAATTTCCTTCGCTGGCGAGAGTTCCCGATGGAGAGTAGAAGGAAACCAGCTTCCGCTTTTCACCGTTTTCCCAGACTTCCGCATAGCGGAGCGAGTGACCGGGAAGCGTGTAGCGAATGGTGTCCTGGATCTTGTTATCGACAAAGGTCGTTTCGGAGTCGATGCCGCCCTCGCCGATTTCCCCGTAGGCGATGCCGCTTCCGTTTATGAAAACACTCTGCCTTTCGATGCTGCCGTCTTTGGCGAAGTAGGTCCAGACCTGGTCGCGGATGTTTTCCCTGTAGAAGGAACGCTTCCAGAGTTCTCCCGTCGCACGGAAAAGCTCTGACTTGCCGTGAAGTTTTCCTGCCTGATATTCGGAGCGCGATTCGAGCGATCCTCCCGGATAAAAAGTTTCCACGACGCCTTCCAGGATTCCATTTCGGCAATGTTCCGTGCGAACTTTTTTTCCGTTTGCAGCGAAAGTTTCGCGCGTTCCGTTGGCGTTTTTGGGAAAGCAGGAATTCTTTTCCTTGATGTTTCCGTTGGCGTGAAATTCTACCCAGGTGTCGACCGGTTCGCCGTTTTGGAAATTCTGTTCCGCTGCGGTTTTTCCGTCAAAGAAAAAAGTTTTCCAAAGCCCGTCCTTGTTGCCGTTTCGATAATGTCCGCGGGCCTGGACCTTTCCGTTTGAAAACCACTCCGTCCATTCCCCTTCTCGTTTTCCGTTTTTGTAAAGACCTGATTCCGCAAGGTCTCCATGCGATGTCCAGCGTTTAAATTCGCCGTCAGGTTGCCCGTTTCGGTAAGCGACACGGGTTTTGCGGATGCCGTTGTAGTGCGCCGTTTCGCGGACGTCTTCTTCCCGGCAGGCGACGAGGGCGGCGAGGCAAAGCGTAAAAAATGCGAATTTTTGGAATCTGGCCATGTTCACAACTTAGAAAAAAGGTAATTTCCTAGCATGGATTCGAAAAAATTCCAGTCGGTTCGAGAAATTTTAAAAAGCCGGATCAATACGCCCCTTGCCTGGGGCGTTCTTCTGCTGACGCTCGCCTTGACCGTTCTCTTTTACTTTTCGCAGAAAAACCAGGAAGAAGTTTATGGACGCTATGTGGAAACCCTTTCCGAATACAAGTTTTTCGCATCGCGCGTGATGCAGAGGATGGAAAGGGTTCGGGTCTTTTCGGAAGATACTGCCGTCCTAATGAGTTCCTTGCGCAGCTTGCGGGAAAATGCGGTTGCCGTCTATGCCGCATCGGAGAAGGCACGTTCGATTGGCTGGATGCCGCCGGAACGTGATTTTTCCGAATTTGAAACGGCGGTTCTCGGCTGGGTCGCTTCGATTCGGCGCTATGTCCCGGCGCGTTCGCTTTGGCTGGACAGCGCACGTCTGCTGGAAAGAGACCTGAATCGTCTCGACGCTTCGCTTGCGGAACCTTTTGTGCGGACTTTGGATTCCGCGCGGATGGGCTTTGCCGTGGGGGCGGATTCCGAGCGTCTTGCGCAGCTGCCCGAACTTCTCGGGGAACGTTACCAAAAATCCTTGCAGGATAATGCGAATCTTTCATCGCTCTGGATTCGGATTGGCAATGACGAAGCTTTAATCCGCTGCGAAAACCTTTTGCAAAAATTCAAAATGCGTTCCCTTGAAAATCGGGAGGCTAAGTTCTGGATCCAGCAGGTTTTCTATCTGGTGTCCATCGTCCTGCTTTTGTTTACCCTCTTCTTTGTCATCCGTTCGAGGAAATAAAATGTCCCGTTCTGTGCGGTTTCTCTTTCTGTCGGTCGCTGCGTTCCTTTGCTTTTTGGCCTCGTATCTCTTTTTGCAGACGCTTCCCTTTTACAAGAGCATTGCGGGCGAAGAGGATCTGTTTTACGGCAAGATTTCTTCTGTAGCCTTTCCGCGGGGCTGGCATGGGACGGGAATTCCTCTTTTCGACAGGACGTTCTTTTACCTGAACGAAGACCGGGAAGCGGTCTTTACGCTTTCCATGCCCGCCGAAGAGAAGGAAATTCTCGGGGAGTGGATTTCGTTCTGGTCGGAGACTGGAATGCCCGCGCCGATCGAGGTCCGGGGAATTCGGATTTCTCCGAGGGAATGGATTGTGACGGGTATTGCGGGAAATGATGGCGAGCTGGACGCTTCGGCGATTCGGAATTTCCAGTTGCGGTCGATGATGTGGTCGGGCGTTGCGGATATCGTTTTGCTTGGAGCGGCGTTTCTTGCGCTCCGTCGGGCGTTGAGGCGCAGACATTGAAAATTCTTGTGTGGATGTTTTTCTTGTGCGTGTCCGTCTATTCGGCGGATGTCGGTACTTTTGTTTCTGATTCCATACAAATTAATTTTGGAACTTTTGCGAACCCTTCTGCCGTGTGGCATCCGAAAAAGATAGTCCGTCCGAGACTATTCGTCTGGTTTCACGGCGGAATGCAGAGTGCGAAATGCGCCAAGGGTTACGAGGCGGGAGCGGCCCTTGTTCCTTTTTTGGAAGAGGCTCGCGAGGAAAGCGCGGTGCTGAGCGTTTCCGCTTGCAAGGAGAACCATTGGCTTTCGCAGGGACCTCTCGGAGCGGTCGATCGGATGCTCGATTCTTTGGAAACCCGCTGGAAACTGAAAATCGATACCGTTTCGCTTGTCGGCGTTTCGGACGGCGGTTTGGGCGTCGTCGGCTACACGCTTTACGGAAAGAGGCAGGTCCGGTCAAGGCTTCTCGTCAGCACGAACCTGGCGGCGGTCGCGGACGCGAAAAACCTGGCGAGGGATCCGAAAATTCGCATGGGAACATGGACTTTTCTCCAGGGCGGTTCGGACAGGCTCTACCCGTCGGACCGAACGGTTCCGTGGATGGAAAGCTTCTGTTCGGCGTTGGGTAAAGTTTGCCGGATTCGCTTTGACGAACGCGGGGAGCACGACTGGTCCTGGTGGACGCTTCACCGGGAATCCTGGATTCGGGATTTTCTCCGCTGAATTTTACCAAGGCAATTTTTCGAAGTGCCCTTGACAAAAACAGCAAAAGTTTTAAAATTTGGGACACACACTCGCGGGTGTGGCGGAATTGGTATACGCGCTAGATTCAGGTTCTAGTGTTCGCAAGGACATGAAGGTTCAAGTCCTTTCACCCGCATAAGTCTCGTTCTTTCATCGGAACGGGGCTTTTTTTATGGCGCGTTTCCCGCTGTTTTTCCAACTTTAACCGATTCCTGGACGGGAATTTACCATATTTGCGTTATGAACTTGCGGTGGATTTTTATTCCTGTCGTTCCTTTGTGCCTGCTTGCCTGTGGCGCGGACGATTCGTTCGAAACATGCGAAAAAGCTTCCGTGGCGAAACTTCGTACGCTTTCTTCGGAAGTAGCCTCCTCTTCCTTTTGCCGGACGATTTACGGCGAGGTTTCCTACCAGTTTTCGGGGCGATGCGCGAGAAAGGGTTGCTTTTTCCTTTATGACGTGGATGCGGATGGCAAAAGAGTGCTTGGTGACAGCATCTACCTGTCGGATACTTCCGCATTTCCAAAAAAGTGGAAGACTCCGGATGCGGTACACTTGACACGCGTGACGGGCGATTACTATCCTGGGAAAAATTTTGACGATTGCGAATCGCTTGCCGACCAGGAGTGCCAGCGGGCTTTCTATGTGCGCGATGTCGAGTAAGGTTTTGGCGGAGAAACCCGTTCTTGTGGGAATGCGCGTGGCGCTTTCTTTTCTCGAAAAATCGGATGCGGAAGAGCTTCTGTATCTGGTGAACGCTTCGCGGAATTCCTTGGAGAAGTGGCTTCCCTGGGTGGAAAATTTTCACACGCTGCAGGATGCCTTGTCCTCGATAGACGCATACGATATGCAGCAAAAGATGGGAAACGGCGGAGCGTTCGGAATCCGCCGCCTGGAAGATGGAGCCTTGGCGGGGGAATTTATCTTGCAGTGGATAGACCCGCGGAACCGTGTTGCGTCATTCGGGTATTTTCTGGGAAGCGAGTTTGAAGGAAAAGGCTTGGCTTTCGAAGCGGGAACGCTCGTGCTGGAATTTTTAAAAACGGCGGGAATCCATCGGGTCGAGATTTCCGCGGCGGTGGAAAATGCGCGGAGCAACTCCCTGGCGAAAAGACTCGGTTTTCGGAAGGAAGGCATTGCGGTCGATGCGGAATTTTTACACGGAAAGTTTTGGAGTCACAACCGTTGGGCGCTTATTTTTGACGAAAATTCTCGGTTCGGTTACGATTGTAAACATTAAAATACAGACGATGGCCAAAAAAACTTGGGGAACATTTATTTTATAGATATGGAATCTCGTGCAGAAGAAAAGAAACCGGTTGCTCCGGACATTTTGCAATATACGAATTACCGTGTCTTTTTGCACGATTATTACGCCTACAAAAAATCGACGTCGGCAGCGTTCAGCTTGCGGTTCTTTGCCGCGAAGGCCGGGCTTTCGAGCCATGCGCACCTGAAGCTTGTCATGGACGGGAAGCGGAATATCACGAAGAATACGGTCGTGAAAATCATCCAGGGCTTGGGTTTTGCCGATGAACGCGCCCAGTACTTTGAAAATCTGGTCTTTTTCAACCAGGCGAAGACGGACAAGGAAAAGGCTTTCTATTACGGCAAACTCATCCGTTCGACTCCGGGTTCGAGGCTGCACAAAATGGACCGCGCCCAGTTTCGGATTTTTACGGAATGGTATCATTCGGTTATCCGCGAAATGGTGGAGCTTGTCGGGTTCAATCCCGCTCCGGAATGGATTTCGAGGCATCTCGGCGGTAAAATTTCGCCGTCGGAAGCTGCGGAATCGCTCAAGCTTTTGACATCCCTGGGCTTGCTTTCCCGGACCGCCAACGGCTATCGCCAGGCGCAGAACCTGATTACGACAGATGACGAAGTGAACGATCTGCTGGTCAAGGAATATCACCGGCAGATGCTTTCCGCGGCGAAGGAGGCTCTCGAAGATGTCCCGGCGGAAAAACGCGACATTTCGGCGGTGACTTTTGCCATTCGACGGAAAGATTTCCCTTCTTTGAAAAAACATCTGCAACTGATGCGGAAAGAACTATTAGATTTCTCCTGTGAAGCGGGAACGGGCGAGGATGTTGTCCAAGTGAACATCCAGCTGTTTCCTTTAACGCGAGGAATGTGATGCGGTTCTTGAAATTTTTCACTGTCGGCGTTCTGTTCGCTGTTGCCATGATGGCTTGCGAAAGTTCGGAACGTGCGGGAATCGAAATTGGAAATCCGCAGGTCTATGCCCATGCGTTCAAGGCTCGCTTTGTCGTCGATTATGGACTTTTTGGCGAAAACCTCGCGGATTCTTCGGGCTTGCCTGTCCGGATCGACGGATTGGAACTTTCGCTTTCCCGTCTGGCCGCCTATTCGAGCTACTACACCTACGTGAGCTTTGATCTTGCGGACGGTCTCACGCTTTGGCCCGAACGTTCGGGAGATTCCCCGATGAAGATTGTCTTTGCGGAGGATTCCTTGGGCGAGGAAAGTTCCTGGGATGCGGCTTTTGGCGATGTTGAAATTGACGATGCGGGGCTTTTGAAGGAAATCGGCGCGACTTTCGCCCCTGCCGATAGAAACTCCCGACTGACTGGCTCCTTGCTCTGGAACGGAACCGCTGTGCCTTTCGTGTTCTCGCTTTCTGGACTGGATTCTCTGGAAGTGCGCTACCTGAAAAAACAGCTGGACTCGGCTTTGAACGGAGCTATATCCCTGACGGTGCGCTTCTGTGTTCCGGCATGGACGGGAGACCTTCCGCTTTCAAGCGCGGAAAAGGACGGCGATACGGTTCGGTTCGATGCTTCGCACAACCCGCTTCTGTGGGATTCGCTCACGGCACGGTTCGGTTCGGCTTTCTCGGCGAAGCATCGGATTGTCCACTATTCGGATGGAACGCTTGACGATTCCTACGACCCGGAACTTCTGGAAAGTTTTGACATTATCGATTCGAACTGGGTGTCGAATGGTCGCTTTGAATCGGGCAGGGACTGGATTTTTGTGGAACAGCTCGGCGGCGTCGCCGATACGGGAATCGCTGGCAACACGATGACGATTCGCGTGACAAATGGCGGGACGCAGACTTACAGCGTGCAACTAATTCACGAAGATATTCCGCTTCTTGAAAACCGAAAATACAAGCTCATCTTTACGGGTGTGGCTTCTACGCCTGCATCGTTTACGGTTCGCCTGGGATCCTACAGCACGTATGCGACCGAAGCGTTCCAGAAAACGGTTGTCATGGACACGGTCTGGAAATCCTACGAGTTTGAATACAAGGCTCTTGTGACCGACCTTTTTGCGCGGCTGGAATTCAACCTGGGAAAGTCTATCAACCGTTTTGATCTGAAGGATGTCAAAATCTATCGCATCGATTGAGAATTTTTGAAAACGGAACTAATTTTTCTAAAACGACTTTAGACTGTTTCGGGTATCGCCATGAAAAATTTTCGGTTCGCCTTCCTTGTATTGACGCTTTGCGCATCGGGCTTTGCGTATTTGCCCGGGGAACGTAGCTTTCCTTCGCTCCCGAATTCGAACGGGCTTTTTGGAAATCCGGCAGGGCTTTCCGCCTTTGATTCGCCGGGGGCAATCTTGAATTTCGGTCGGACGAAGAGCGATATCTACGAAATTTCGACGGGCTTTCACGGCAACTATCTGGGAGCGTCGTTCGAGTATCGCTCGGATTATGAAGCGGTCGATGAATCCCGCTGGAATCTGGTCGGTTCGCTGCCGATATTTTCCCGCTTTGCCTTTTTGGGCGCCTCGTGGAACGCCTTTCGGAGTGCGGATTTTGCGGGAACCGATTGGGCGATGACGCCGGGTATCCTCGTTCGGCCTTTTCCCTTTCTCGCTCTCGGTTTTGACAGCCGGAACGCGTTGCAGTTTGGACCGGAAAAACAGCGGCGTGTGCAGGAATACGGGGCGACGATCCGCCCTCTTGACGGAATTTCCGTGAGTTATGCCGGTGAAAACGCCAAGGCACATCGTCTGCTCGTCGATGCGGATTTCGGGCTTTTGAACCTGGGCGTGCAAGTTCCGATTCACGGCGACGACGAATACCGCGTCTATGTGTCGCATGGCTTCGGGCGTTCTTTCAAGGGAACGGTTGCGGTGGATGACGACTGGAAACCGCGGCACGTTTCGCTCGGCTACCATTTGGCGAAACTGGCAAATCCCTATCTGCTTCCGCGAGTCGTGCGCGTGCCGCTTTCAACGCCCTTGACGGAGACGGAGTCCGGCTTTTCGCTCTTCGGCTTCGGAGCGAAGTCGCTCAGCGTGGAATCCCTGCGCGAACATTTCGACCTGCTGCTTGCCGATGAAAGCGCCCAGCTGATTATCTTCGACTTTTCGGGCTACAAGGCGGGAACGGCCATTTCGAAGGAAATCGAGCGGGGAATTGCCAAGCTGAATCTGCGCGGACGGACGACCGTTGCCTACTTGGACGAACTGCGCCCGACGACGCTTCTCGCTTCGAGTTCGGCGACGAAAGTAGTTCTGGAACCGTCTGCCCGGGTGAACTTCCGGGGTGTCGGCGGGGAAGTTCTGTATTACAAGGGGCTTTTTGATATGCTGGGCGTGAAAGTGGAACTTTTGCGGCATGGGGCCTACAAGTCGGCGGTGGAACCTTATACGGCGGATTCCATGAGCGCGGAGGCTCGGGAAAACTACGAGAAGCTTTACGGCGAATGGTGGAATGTCCTGACCGAGGATGTCCGGATGCGGGTTTCGGATCCGAGGCATCTGGATTCCCTGCTTGCGCGGCCTAGCCTGCTTGCGTCCGATGCGAAGAAAGCGGGTCTCGTCGATACGACGCTCTATCTCGATGAAGTCGCCCCCTATGCGCTCAAGACCGTCTATGGCGTGGATGCCCCGTTTGTTGCGGTTTCGAATTTTACACCGAAAGCGGGTCTGCGCGTCTTTGACGAAAGCTGGCGTCCACGCTCCAAAATCGCCTTGCTGAATATCGAAGGTTCCATTGTGGATGGTTCGGGCGGATACGATCCGCTGACGGGTTCCCGCAGCACCGGTTCGAAGGAAGTTCTTGACGCGCTCGACAGGCTCGTGCGTTCCCCGGAATATTCCGCTTTGATAGTCCGCATCAACAGTCCGGGAGGCTCGGCGCTAGCTTCGGATGAAATCTGGCATCGCCTGCGGACGGTTTCCCGGACGGGGCTTCCCGTTATCGCGAGCATCGGTGACATGGGAGCGAGCGGTGGCTACCTGATCGCTTGCGGGGCAAACGAAATCATCGCGGAAAAGGCGAGCATCGTCGGGAGCATCGGAATTTTTGGGGGGAAGGTCAGTTTCCAAGGGCTTTTTGACAAGCTGAGGCTTCGCGCGGAAACGGTCAAGACGCATGAATTTGCCGATGCGGATGGAATCGGGAAAGCCTTTACGGAAAATGAGAAAGATGCGCTTCAAAATTACTTGGACGCCTTTTACGGGAGATTTTTGGATATCGTCAGCGGAGCTACGGGACTAGGCGTCGATTCCTTGGACCGGAGCCTTGCCGGTGGGCGGGTCTTTACCGGAAGCCAGGGAGTTCAAAACGGGCTGATTCACCGGATCGGCGGGCTTGACATGGCGATTCACGAAGCGAAACGCCTTGCCGGGCTTTCGGAGCGTCGCACCGTGACTCTCGAATCCATTCTCACGGACGATTCCTACCTGTCGCATAGCTTTTCGGACCAGGTCCGCTTGCTCTCCTGGATGAAATCCATGGAAAAAACACAAGTTTGGGCTCTTTTTACAATGCCCCCCTTGCCGATTCGGTAAAATTTTTTACATTTGACCCGACCATTGAGCTATGGTGTAATGGTAGCACAACAGATTCTGAATCTGTTTGTCTAGGTTCGAATCCTGGTAGCTCAATAAGAAAAGGCTGGTTCTCTGGAATCGGCCTTTCTTATTGGCGAAGCTTTTTTGCACAGAAATAAAAACCTACATTTTGTCGCATGGCCAAGGCGGATTTCTACAGTTTCTTTTCGGAGTATTTTGGAGAACGCTGGAATGCGCTTCTGCCCGCTCTTCGGGGTGAAACGGTTTACAGGACGATCCAGTATCCGGGAAAGGAACCGTATTTTTTGGACGAGGCTTCCTGCTTTGCTGCCGAATCCTTGGACGTAAATCCCGGTATGGACGTGCTGGATATGTGTGCGGCTCCGGGCGGAAAAACGCTTGTCCTTGCCGGAGCCCTTGCGGGGAAAGGTTCCTTGCAGTCGAATGACCGCTCTCCGGATCGCCGCTTGCGGCTTTCGCACAATGTGGAAAACACGCTCCCCGGAAATTTGGCTGCGATTGTCAAGGTTTCGGGATACGACGGGGTTCGTTTCGGGATGTTTCGGAAAGAAGCTTTTGACCGGATTCTCCTGGATGCGCCTTGCTCGTCGGAGCGTCATGTAATGGAAAGCGAAAAGTATTTAGCCGAATGGTCTCCGAAGCGCATCGCGCACATCGCGGTTACGCAAGGGGCGCTTTTGGCGAGCGCAGTCGATGCCTTGAAGCCCGGAGGACAGCTGATTTACAGCACCTGTGCGCTGACCCGGATGGAAAATGACGATGTCGTCCGGAAAATTTTGAAGAAGCGGAAGGGAAAGGTTCGCGTTCTGGAACTTTCCCCGGAGATTCCGGGAACGGATGTGACGGAGTTCGGCCTGCAGATGCTTCCCGACCGTTGCGGTGGCTGCGGACCTATCTACTGCGCAAAACTGGAGAAAATTTAAACGTCCAAATGGAGAAATCGGTTATCCTACTTAAACGGATTTAAATTATTTTACCGAGTATGAATATTCATTCTAGAATTTTTTGGATGACGCTCGCCTTTTTGAGCGCTTTTGTGTTTGCCCGTGAAGTTCCGGTGCGCTATGTCCTTTCGAACGATTCCTTGGAGCAGGATGCGAAGTTTGTGAAGCTCGCCAGGGACACCGTTTATCTCTTGCCGTTGGATTCTGTGGAAAAGGCCGATATTCAAAAGGCGGACGAGGCGCTTCTCGATAAGATTTCTCCCGATTCGACCGAAGAGGATTCCCCGGAAGCGGAACCGATGCCCGAATACGCGGATAATTCCGAGATGCCGACCGACTCTGTAGCATCGGCGGATTCCGCCTCGAAACCTGCCGAAGTGGACGATTTTGAAGCGGCGATTCTCGCCCAGGAAAAGCGTGCTGAAGAGGATTCCTTGGCGAAGGTCCAGGCAGAAGCCGATTCCATCCGCGCAAAGGAACTGGCGGATTCTCTCGCCCGGGAAGCGGCGATTCCCGTCGAGGCGAAGTACATCCGAATCTTTAAGTACGAATTGAAGCGGATGACGAATCTGGAAAACGGCGAGCCGGTAAACCTTTCCCTCTCGGATTTTACTTTTGCGGATGAAATCGAGGAGGAGGAACCGCTCTATCCCGAAGGCGGCGCAAATCTCTTGGTGACGTCTTTTCCGGACAGTTGTGAAATGTTCATCAACGGCGAGCCTTTGGATATGCTGACGCCCGATACCATCAAGAAAATCAAGCCGGGAAAGTACACGATTTCGGTCAAGAAAAAATTGAAGGATGTCGATTGGTGGGGAACGCAGACGGTGAAAATCAACGCGGATTCGCTGAACAAGGTTCGCATCGAAGTGGAACGTCCACGAACGAAGCTGACCGTGGCGACAATTCCGGACGGTGTCGAAGTTTATCTGGACAAGCAGCCGAACGAAAGCGTCATGCCCGAATACATCACGGACGTTTCGTTTGAAACGGATCCTTCGGTGAAAAAGGTCGTCTATCTGCGCAAGGTCGGCTACCTCGATACCGCTGTCGCTGTCGAAGTGCGGGCCTTTATGCCGAACCCGATGTTCGTGGAGTTGGAAGCTGTCGATAATTCGAGCGTCGTGGAAATGCAGCGTGAGTATGACAGGGAACGTTCCCGCCGCTATATCGGGCGCGGGCTTTTGTGGAGTTCCATCGCCCCGATCATTGCCGGAGGCGTTTTCTGGTATCTGGCGGAAAGGGACTGGAGCGATGCGGCGGACAAGAAGACCGCTTACAACAAGAGCGCCTTTGAAAGTGCGGACACCCAGAGACTGGTGAAGAAGAATCGGGACCTGAACGATTCCGGGGATACGAAAGGACTGGTCGCGCTGGGGTTCGGCGTTGTCGGCGTCGGGCTCTTTGTCACCGGTTTCGTTCTAGCCTTTTAGCGAGTGCGAAAAGGATTGCGCAGCAGAGGATTGGCGCAAGGACATTGAACGGGGCGTGATACTGGAATTTTGCCGGAGCTGCCATCCACAGATAGACGCAAATCGTTTGCCCGGTGAAAACTTCGAGACTGTGACGCCCGATTGTCCTGCAAAGCGCAAAGTCTAGCAGGTTCGGCTTGTGCCGGACGACAAACGAAACTACCCCGACGAAGGCGAAAAAATTCAAGCTGCGCAACGCTCCGACATGTTCCTTGGAAATCCAGAAGTCGCTAGGAAGCGAAAAATTGAAAAACCGATGCGACCAGAGAAAGCAGAATGCGCAGAAAATAATGGAAACGGGAAAAATGCGTTGCAGGAATGCCGTGGAAAGTTTTTGAGATTTCCAGAGAAAGCTTATCGCTGCGCCCGAAAAATAAACGAACTGCCAGGCGAAAAGGTCAAAGAATCCCGGATAAATCCACTCGGGAAAAATTTTCAAGATTTGGGTTCTTAAGGAAAATTGCGCGCAAATCCATAGCCCGAAAGAAATTCCCCAGACGAGCTTTAAGCGTCCGCGAATGATGGCAGGGAATACGAATGAACCGAGAAGGAGAAGGAAAACGTAGAGCGGCAGGACATCAAGCCATTCCGGCGTGTAGGCGAGAATCCCCGCAAGAAGGCTTCCGCTTACTGGATGTTCGTAGAAGCCCGTGAAGAATCTTTGGAGCGAGGGCAGAAAGAAAAAGGCGAGAAGGGCGATGGAAAAGAGGGTCGCCATGTGAAATTTCCAGATTCGGTACGCGCGCTTCCGCATCCAGCCGGAGCTTTCTCCGCGAGCCGCTTTACTCCTAGCGGCGAGCATTCCGACAAATCCCGAAAGAAAGAAAAATCCTTCCGCAGCGGAAAAGAATCCGAAGCACTGGTAAAGGTAACGGGAGATAGGACCGGAAAAATGGTCTAACGTCATCTGCAACAAAAGAAGCCCCCGAATGGAATCGAGGGCGAGAATGCGACCGGGCTTGGATGCGCTAGAATTCAACGTGTCCGCTGATTCCCATCGAAATGTGGTTCGGTCCCGAGGAGCAGATGTTGTAACCGCCCCAGAAGACGATTTCCGCTTCGACGGTCGGGTAGAGATAGAAGGACGGTCCGATGAAGTGCCGGCTGTCATTTCCGACTTCCTGGCTCGGATCGTGGAATTCGTAAGCTAAGCCCATCGAGAATTTCTTGTGGAGGTCGAGCGAAGGTTCGATGTAGAACATGCGCTGGTCTTCCGTAAAGATTTGCTCTTCGGCGGGAGCCTCATCGTCGGCGAGAAGCGCTTGGAAATAGCTCGCTGCCAGGTTGAAGAAGCGGTAGTTGAAGGACGGTTCGACGAGGAAGGAGTGGACTCCGTGGCCCTTGTAGGGATGCATTCCCCAGGTTGCCGTAATCCCGTAGTTGAAGCGGTCCGTGCTCTTCGTGTATTGGACTTCCGTTCCGAGCGCATATGTGTAGGAGCGACTGATTTCCTTTCCGAAAACCCAGTCGAGGCTCGGGGTAATCGTGAAGCGTTCCTCCGTCTTGGAAATCAGGTCAAAGCCGTAGGTGATGAACATGGCGAGCGAATGCGAATTGTTTTCGGTCGCTCCGATGTAGGCTCTGCCGTTTTCGACTTCGAAGCCGATACCGCGGATTCGCTTGTCCTGGAGGATGACCGCATAGTCCTCGGTGTCGCGCCAATAGAAGTAGGAAAATCCGCCGGCGCTGTAGGTGAGATCGCCGAAGACCACCCGGACGAGCGGTGTGAACTGCCACGCGAACTGGATGCCGTCAAAGTCGAAAGAGGTCCAGCGGTTTTCTGCGTCGCCCATCGCTGTGGCGCGGTTTTCGTGGCGGACCTTGGAAATCCCCGAATCGCTTTTCGTCACGTAATTGCTGTGCGAACGTCCCTTGATGCTTACGGAAACATTTTCGTCGAGGAGAACCTTTCCTTCGAGCTTGATATCTTGGTTTGCCGCATTGGTCGGGCTGAAATCCTTGTCCCAGTAAGTCGCGTAGTCCGCGTCGATATCGCCGTGCAGTTCGACGTCGACAGCGAAAGCGGCGATTGCGGAAAGAAGGATAAAGGAGCTGAGATGCTTGAACATAGTTTCCTTTGCAAAAGACAATTTGGAGTTCAAAATAGAAATATGCGCGGAAACAGTCCATCGGTTCTGCATTCCTTTTTGTAAATTAGGCCGTATTATGGGACTTTTCAAGCGATTTATTTTGCCGCTCTGCTTTCTGTCTGTCGTGAACGGCTTTGCCGCTCCTGCGGATTCCGTCATGGCGCTTTCCAAGAAATGGTTTGATTCCGGCAAGGCCTGGAGCTTCGACTTTCGGGTTCGGGTCGATTATGCGGGTTCACCGGAAACGGGTATCCAGGGCGGAAACCTGCTTGTGACCGGAAAGGACATGTTCCGGCTGAAAATTTCGGGAATGGCGATTTATTGCGACGGCAAGAATTTTTGGCAGTGGAACAAGGAAACGAACCAGGTGCTTTTGAAGCTCTTGGAAGACATGGAAAGCAACATGCATCCGTCGGAACTTTTATTCAAATATCTATCGTGCAAGCCTATCGAGATGAAGCGGGAAAAAATCGGCGGAAAGACGGCGAATGTCATCAAGCTCGACGCGTCTCGCTATGGCAAGGACTTTGCCGAAATGGAAGTGTGGCTTTCGGCGGCGGACGCTTCCCCGATGCGGCTTGTGACGGTCGATCCGCTCCGCAATGTTTCGACTTATGACATTTCGAACCTGAAACGCGTGGATAATGTCAAAACATCGGATTTTGTACTGGTGCCCGAAAAAGGCGTCGATGTTATCGATATGCGGTAGGAAATATGGGCTTTCGATACATAAGATTCAATGCGATTTTCTTGATGATAGCCGTTTCCGTGTTTGCTGCGGAAGACGGTTTTGTCAGCAATTTTACCTATGCGGCAGGCCCAGGGCCTTCGACGGGTTCTCTCTGGGTCGTCAGCCGGGGAACGTCCGGGAGTGGAGTCTCTTTGGTGAATCTTGCGCTCGGCGCGGGAAATATCAGCGTATCGAAAATGGCGACCGAACTTTTGCCGGATTCCATCACGCCGGTCCAGGACGGAGTCTTTTCGGACGTGACAGCGGAGCATCGGCGGACGCCTTTTGCGAAGGCTGGAAAATTGGGCTTTGTCGTTCCGCTGATTGCGGAAAGCGATTCGGGTTACCTCGTTCCTTGGGGATATTTCAGCGGGCGGGCCGCGAATACTGTTACATCTAAGCCTCTTCCGACGCCACCGGGAGAATTTCCGGAACATCCGGAGATGGCTCACGCCGTTTCGGGGCTTGTCTTTGATTCGTCAGCGAACGTGCTGTGGATGGCGCGCGGCGTTTACGGACTTCTCAAGGAAGATATCAGCGCGGGAATAAATTCTCCCAAACGCTCGCACTTTGTGGTGAATGCAAAAACGCTCACCCTGGACTCCCTAAAAGGTTCTTCCAAGGTAGATTCGACGGCAAATCCGGCGGTCTATGGAATCGCTCGCGATGCGGAAGGTACATTTTGGCTGGCGACCGGCGGGGGACTTTTTTCTCTGGACATGGTGACGCGAAAGCTTTCAAGGACAGGCGTTGCGGGATTGGATACGGCTCGCGTGACAGGCGTCTGGGCTGGCGGAAAGCCTTTTCAGATAATCGTTGAAACCAGCAAGCGCTACAAGTCCAGTACCGAAGATAAGCTCTGGCGTTCCTTTGGCGAAAAGCCTTTTGCCGAAGTCGTTTTCCGCGATACGGCAGGAAAGGTCCAAAAGAATGTCTATGACAAGAACGATTTTACGACAAGCGATGTCGCCTTTATCGGGGACAGGGCTTTTCTTTCGGTCCAGGCGGTGGAAGGCAGCAAGAGCGGAATTTTAAAACTCGATAGTGTCGGCGCGGTTCCCTTTGACGACGAAGAACAGTGGCTTTACGGACTGAACGCCGGCGTGGTCGATAGGAATGTCGAAGTGACCGCTGTTGTGGCGTTTCCGCTCTCGGCAAAAGTGACGGGACTTGTCGCCTGCACGAACGGTGCGGGAATTTCCGTCTCGGCGGATACGGGAAAAACGTGGACGCACATCATGAACCAGGCATCTCTAAAGGACGACTTGGGATCCATTCGGATGATTCCTTCGGTAATCGGCGCGGGAAACCAGTCCATGGTTTCGTACAAAGTAAGCAAAAATTCCAAGATAACGATCGAAGTCTTTAGCTATGATATGCGCAAGGTTCGCACGATTGTAAAAAATGCGGAGCGCATGGCGAGTTCGTCGCGCAGTACATTGCCTTCGGAAGATTTCTGGGATGGGCGCGATGACGGTGGAAACGCGGTGACGATGGGCGTCTATTATGTCCGGGTAAAGGATAACCACGGGCATGTCGGCTGGGGAAAGGCGATGACGCTGGGAGGCAAGTGATATGAAACGTCTTTTCTTTTTTGCCGTGCTCCTGTTTTGCGGAACGCTTTTTGCGGACAAGAAGGCGAATCTTGGAGGCTTTGACGGTTTTGTCGAACGCATGGGAACCGGTGGACGGGAACTCGGACGCGGAAATGTCGGTGTCGCGGATACATCGGCTTTGCCTGCCGCTTATTTCAACCCGGCGATTCTCGGGTTTCGGAATACGATAGCTTACACGCTTGCTGCGGAAAAACGCGACTTGGACAGGGCCGGCGGCGCGCTCGGCGTCGAAACGAAAATCGGAAACCGCATGGGAATCGGCGCAGCGGTTCTCTATCGGACCGACCTGGATTTTAAAGTCATCAACAGCGACGACGAAACGGTCGGAAGCGCCCAGCCTTACTTTATGACGGCGTTTGTCGGCGTGGGATATCGGCTGACGCGAAAGGACGCCATCGGATTCTCCCTTTCGATAAGCTATGACAACCTGGATATTTCTGGGCATTACGAAGAGGCCAGTCTTGTAGATTCCTACCAGAGTCCCGTCGTCTTGAACGTGGGATGGCTTCGGGAGTGGAACGAACACTGGTCTTCCGCCGTGATGATTCGGAACCTGAGCTTCAGCAAGAATCTTTCGGCGACATGGACGCGTAACGCTTCAAACGACAACTCGGTGGAAGAAAGCGAAGGAGTCCGTCCGAAAGTTTTACAGATAGGTCTGGGCTATCACACGAAACTTTTGAATCGTCCGATTTCTGTCTGGATGGAAGCCTTGGATTACCAGGTGGCGGATACGCTCCTGGTCTTTGATCCGGATTACCATATTTGGACCGGGCGTTTCGGCATGGAATGGGAAGCGATTGAAGATGGGCTTGTCCGGTTTGGCTTTGATGACAGGAACTATACTTTTGGCCTGGGCTACCGCTTCAGCATCCGCTTCGGGAAACGTCGCTATGCGTTTGAAATCGATTATGCGCTGGTTTACGAATCCCAGGCGGATTTGTGGAATCCTCTCAGCTTCGGGTTCCGCGGAACGATTTAACTTGGCAAGGGAAATGCGCCGAATCGGAATTTTTCCGCCTGAAAAATCTATTATTGTCCTATGATGTCTGAATACAGCGAAATCGTTATTTCAAAAGGTCCGCGTTGGCAGCGAAGAAAGGACGTTCGCCCCCAGGAAATTCTGGATGCGGCGGCGGAGCTTTTTGTCGAACAGGGATATTCCGCGACGAAGGTGAGCCAGATTGCGAGAAAGGCCGGCGTTACCGCGGGAACGCTCTATGTCTATTACAAGAACAAGGAAGCGATTCTCCAGGAAGTCGTGATGAATACGGTCAATTCCATTTTTGACGCGAGCGACGCCATTCTGGAAAAATATGACGGTTCCGCTGAAGGATTGCTTTCGATTTTGATTCAAAAGTGGTTCGAAGCCGTCGGCGGGGAAAGCAAGATTGCGGGAATTCCGAAACTCGTGGTGGCGGAATCTTCCAATTTTCCCGAACTCGCGGATTTTTTTGTCAAACGCGTTCTCGATCCTGCCTACAAATATATTTGCCGGGTTCTCGAATACGGTGTTTCCAAGGGAACGTTCCGAATCGACAATATCCCGATGACCGCTTACCTGATTCTTTCGGCTTTGCACGGTGCGGTTCTCGACCCTCATTCGTTGAATGTGGCGAAGAAACTCGGACTGCCGATGGAATCGTTCGAAGAAAAATTGCGCGACCTGATTCTTGGCGGAATTTTAAATACAAAGTAACCGCATTCCATGATCCGTTCGCTGTCTTTTGTTTCCTTGCGCAATCTGCCGGAAGGGCATTTTGAATTTGGGGACGGCATCACGGTGGTTTGCGGAAAGAACGGGACGGGAAAAACGACGCTTCTCGAAGCGATTCATGTCCTTTGCGAAGGCTTTTCGTTTCGCTCGCACAGCCTTTCGGATTTGGTCGGCTGGAACGCTTCCGAGATGATTTTGCGGGGATCGCTTGCGGAAAACCCTGATTCCGAGAGAATTTTTGAACGGGCGCTGTCCGTGAACAGAAATAAAGGCGTTACGGCAAAAAAGGACGGAACGCCTTGCAGAAGCGCGGCCTCTTTTTTTGGAGCGATTCCGGCGGTTATTATGCAGCCCGCCGACATGGAAATGGTTCGCGGCGCCCCGGAAATCCGGAGACGTTACCTGGATGAACTTCTGTGTTTTCGAAATGTGCGGAATGCGGACCTGCTCCGTCGCTATCGGCGCGTTCTCGCCGAGCGGAACCAGTGGCTGCGGCAGAACAAGTCGGGAGAGGCTGTCGGCGGCGAGGAACTTTTTTCGGTTCTCACCGGCCAGCTAATCGAGTTGGGCGTATCGGTTTGGCGGGAACGCTTGGAACTTGTCAAGGAAATTTCTCCGTTAATTTGTTCGTACTACGAGATGCTCGACGGGAAAAACGATGCGGTTGCTGTCGGCTATAAAAGTTCGATCGCAGAATCCGGGGCTTCGGAAGAGACGCTTCGACAGGCCTTTGCCGAAAAGCTGGAAACCCTTGACTTCGCGGAAAGGATGCAGGGAATTTCGCTTGCCGGCCCGCACAAAGACGATTTGAAATTATCGCTTCACGGGCATGAAATGCGGACTGCGGGGTCCCAGGGACAGTGTCGCAGCGCAACGATCGCTCTTCGCCTTGCGGCATCGGATTTGGCGAGCGAGCATCTGGTGAAACCGGTACTTCTTCTCGACGATATCTTTGCAGAGCTTGACAAAAATCGACGCGGTGCCGTGGCGGACATTATCCGCGAAAAAAAATGCCAGGTCTTTGTCGCGACACCGCGGGCCGAAGACTTGCCGTTTATGGCAAATGCGAAAATCGAAATGTAGTCAGTAATGTTCCCTGCACGAAAGAATTTCGATAAGCTCTCCGACGATCCGATAGACGAGACGGTTTGAATCGTCGATTCGGCGACTCCAAAAACCGCTTAGATCGCCTTTTAAAGCTTCGGGTTTGCCGATTCCCAAAAAAGGATTTCGAATGATTTCCTTGAGAAGCTGATTGATTCGCTGGATAGATTTTTTGTCTTGGCTTTGCCAATATAGATAGTCATCCCATGCTTTTTTGGAAAATGCGATTTTATTCATTTTCCATAGCCTCTAATTCTTCCATCGTTTTGACGATGCCTTTTCCGGCGTTCAGTTCCGCGATGCCTTCTTTTAAAAATTTCATGTTTTCTGCGCTGTAGAACGGATCGGGTTCGCGGACTTCGAACGGCAGGTGATGCGAATGGATGACATTCTTGATGAACATATTGATGGCAGCGGAAGCGGTAAGTCCGACGTTGTCACAGAATGCGTCAAAGCGTTCCTTGTCC
>CAVKXR010000015.1:0-20760 GCA_963660275.1 Oscillospiraceae bacterium | reverse complement strand
GATGAATGCAAGATAAAAAAATTCCGAAAATTTTAAAGTTCGCGTCACGGCTCCGGTTTTTGGAATTCCCGGCAGGCTTTTTCTTTTTATATTTACAGCGAAAATTTTCACAAGGACTGAATATGGCTAAGACTGTACAGAATGCGCTCAAGGATCTGATTTCCCTTTGCAAGAGACGCGGATTCATCTTTCCGGGTTCCGAAATCTATGACGGTCTCGCGAACACCTGGGATTATGGTCCCTATGGCGTTGAACTCAAGCGCAACATCAAGAATCTCTGGTGGAAGACATTTGTCGCTTCCCGCCCGGATGTCGTCGGCCTCGATTCGTCCATCCTTTTGAACCCGCGCGTCTGGCAGGCTTCGGGACACGTTTCGAACTTTTCGGATCCGCTCGTCGATTGCAAGGCTTGCCACGAGCGTTTCCGCGCAGACCAGCTGCTCGAAGAAAAACTCGGCGAGGGCTGTTGCGCTGGCAAGACTTTCCCGGAAATCCACCAGATGATGATCGATAACGAAATCGAATGCCCCAAGTGCGGCAAGAAGGATTTCACGGAACCCCGCGCGTTCAACCTGATGTTCCAGACGCAGCTCGGCGTTCTCGAAGGCACGGGCAACAAGGTCTATCTCCGTCCGGAAACCGCCCAGGGAATCTTCATCAACTTCAAGAACATCATGGACAACGTCCGCCCGAAAATCCCGTTCGGAGTGGGGCAGATCGGAAAGTCTTTCCGCAACGAGATTACGCCGGGGAACTTCATCTTCCGCACCCGCGAATTCGAACAGATGGAACTCGAATTCTTCTGCGAACCGGGAACGGAAAAGGAATGGTACGACTACTGGAGGAAGTTCTGCGTCGCCTTCGTCGAAGGGCTGGGCGTAAACAAGGAAAAGCTCCGCCTCCGCGAACATGCGAAGGAAGAGCTTTCGCATTATTCGAACGGAACGTCCGACATCGAATACAACTTCCCGTTCGGCTGGGGTGAACTCTGGGGCATCGCAAGCCGTACCGATTTCGACCTGACGCAGCACCAGAAGGAATCCAAGGTCAAGATGGAATACTTTGACGCGGTGAACAACAAGCGTTACATTCCGTATGTCGTGGAACCGTCGCTCGGCGTCGATCGTCTGCTGCTCGTTTTGCTTTGCGACGCCTACGATGTCGAAAAGCTCGAAAACGGCGAAGAGCGCGTGGTGATGCACTTCAGCCCGAAGGTCGCTCCGGTCAAGGCGGCTATCCTTCCGCTGGTGAAGAAGGGCAAGGTCAAGGAAGTCGCGGAGAAGCTCTACAAGGATTTGATCCAGCACTTCAATGTGGAATACGACGAGACCCAGTCGATTGGCAAGCGTTACCGTCGGCAGGATGAACTCGGAACGCCTTTCTGCATCACGGTCGATTTCGATACGATTGGCGAAGGTGACGATGTGAACCCCGAATACAAGGGAATGGTCACGGTCCGCGAACGCGATTCCATGAAGCAGGAACATGTGAAGATCGAGGATCTGGAAAGCTGGATCTTCACCCATCTGAAGTAACCTTTTGAGGCGCATCTTGGAAAAGATCAAGGCTGTTCGGCAAAAAGTTCTGGATTTTCGCGAGAGAATCCGGAATCTTTCCGCATGGCAGAAACTGGTCATTCTGGTCCTTGTCGTCGCGGTCCCGGCGGGCATCGCTCTCGCTTCGATTCTTCTCGTCGCATGGAACAGGCGCCGTAAAGGATGATGCGCCTTTCCCGAAGACTTCCGGAGGATCTTTCCGATTCTCCTTTTTTTTCGGAGCTTTCGAAACTCAAACGGGAAATTTCCACGTATTTGGATTTGACCGTTTCCAGTCCGCTAAAAACCGGACTGGCTTTTCTCTTGGATGAAGTCCTTGCCGAGGCGATTCCGAAGTTTTCCGTCTGGAATCCCGATGCGAACGGCTGGTTTGAGGCGCGGAAGGCTGTTTCGGATTACTTTGCGGGGCGCAGCGGAAATTTTTCTCCCGACGACATCCAGCTTTTTTCCAGCACGAGCGAAGCCTATTCCGTTCTCTTCAAGACGCTCTGTGACGCAGATGACACGATTCTCACGCCGATGCCGGGCTATCCGCTGCTAGATTCCTTAGCCGCCCTCGAAAACATGAAGACCGCTCCGTATTTTTTAAGGTTATCGGACGGAAAATGGAAACTGGATACGGATTCTCTCTATTCCTTTCCGCCGCGGACGAAAATTCTTCTCGCCGTTTCTCCGCACAATCCGACAGGCCATGTCTTTTCGAAAGCGGAATGGGAAACCGTGGTGGATTTTGCTTCGCGCGAAGAACTTTCGATTGTCGTCGATGAGGTCTTCGGGGATTTCATCTATGACGGCTCGGAGCGCCCGTGGAACTGGGAATCTCGGGATGTGCCGGTTTTCTTTCTCGGGGGATTTTCCAAGTCGGTCGGTTCTCCGCAGCTCAAGCTCGGTTGGATGGCTTATCGGACGGGAAGGCTCGGGAATCCGCTGAAGTCCGCCATCGAATATGTGGCTGACGCCTATCTGAGCGTATCGTCCCCGGCTTTTTCACTGGCCGCTCCGATGCTTCAAAAATCGCTTCCCTATGAAAAGCGTATCGAAACCCGCGTTCGGGAAAACCTGAGAATTTTGCGGGAACGTTTTCGTTCAAAAGACGTGATGCCGGATGTGCAGGGCGGCTGGTATGCGGCTTTGCATTTCGATGGATTGGATGACGAAAAGCTGACCTTGCGACTGCTTCGACAGGCGAAAGTCCTTGTCCAGCCCGGATTCTTTTTTGATTTTGACGGAGACGGCTGGATAGTCCTGAGCCTTCTCCAGGATTCAAAAATTTTCGCCGAAGCGGTGGAGCGGATTTACTTGGAAGTCGCCGTGTAGATTCCGTCCCAGGATTCGCCTGGTTTTGTCGGAGGATTTACCTTGTAGGCAATCGCGCGTTCGATGAAAACCTCGGAGGGAGTCGGTCGCGCACCGGGATCTTTACTTTGCAAGTGCGGTTCGAGCAGCTTGGTTTCCTCGAAAACCGCAATCGCTTCGTCCCATCTTTGTGCATAGTAAAGTTTCTGGGCCTTTTTCCAGAGGGAACTTAGAAGTTCGAGGCTTCCCGCTTCGGGATCGCCTGGCGTTCCGAGCAGTTCGTAAACCTGCACGGCTTCGCTTTTGCCGACGACTTTCAGACGGTCGATCGGACGCGTGATGAAAATCTTCCTATAATCGGTCTTGTCAAGCGGATCCGCTATTCCGGCAAGCGTTTCTTCGCTGACGAGAATATATGTGCCGTATTGCTTGCCGATGCTTTCGAGCCTTGACGCCAGATTGACTGCGTCGCCCATGATCGTGTAATTCTTTCGGGTCTCGGAACCCATGTTCCCGACGAGGATTTCCCCCGAGTTGATGCCGATTCTCGTGTGCATCCGATAGACGGATTCCGGGTAGGCGACGTTTTCCGCAAAGCTTTTTCCGTCGTGATTTTTTCCGCGTCTCCAGTTCGTGCGCAAAATCCTTTGGGCCTTCTGCATGGCGAGTGCGCTCAGCAGGGCGTTTCTCCGCTGGTGTTCTATCGGGGATGGCGCTCCGAAGAAAGCGATGATCGCGTCGCCTTCGTACTTGTCGAGCGTTCCCTGGTTATCGTCCTTGATGATGTTCGTCATGGCGGTCAGGTAGTCGTTCAGCAGATCGACCAGTTTTTTCGGGTCGCCGATCTGTTCGGAGATGGAAGAAAATCCTTGGATGTCCGTAAAGAACGCCGTCAGGTATTTTTTTTCGCCGCCGAGTTCCGGCTCCTTTTCGCTCGAAAGCATCTCGTCGATTAATTTGTCCGAAATGTATTGCTTGAACGATTTGTCGAGAAATGTCTTGTCGCGGTTTTCAAAATAGAAGCGCACGAGAAACGATCCTAAAAAGGCGAGGATTCCTTCGATGAGGTAGGTCGTGCAGCCGACATAGAGACCGTTAGCGAAGAAGATATACGAGACGATTGTACTCGCCATGAAAAGCAGGATAAGGAAGAGTACGGCGAGATATTGCGAGGCGAATAGCCCGATGAGAATCGCAAAGATGGCCGTGGCGATGTAGATGACCGGGTTTGGGAATTCGGAACGGATATAGTCGTCGGTCAAGACATTTTGCAGAATAGTCGCGTGGACTAGAACCGCGGGGAAGTGATCGTCGTGAGGCGTCGCGTAGAAGTCAAACATGGCGGGTGCAGCGCTTCCGAGAATGAAAATTTTCCCTTGGTACATCGCCGGGTCGATTCTCCCTTCGGCGACATCGTAATAGGAAATGTGCTGGAATGTCCGCTGCTCGGGTGGAATGTTGTAAGGGCTTTTGAAATGGAGAATAAAATTTCCCCGTTCGTCGATGGGAACGCGCTTGTTCTTTCCGAAACGCAGTTCTTCGCCGGGGCTTAGCGCTTCGATGCTTGCGGTATCCGTCCGATAGAGTTCGTCGAGAACGTCCGGCGAGAGAATCGTGTAGTTGGGAATCCAGCGACCCTTCTTTTCATTAAAGTGAAAATCCAGTTCCGCCGAAAGCCATTTCGAACTTCCTTTTTCAAGGTTTTCAATGTCCTTTTCGAAAAAGGCGAGAACTTCCTTGTCAAACTTTGTCAGGTCGGAATCGTCGGGTGAAAAATCCCCGTCGTCCGTCAGCACGGTCAGATGGCCTGCGGAATCTTTCACGATGCGGATTTGCGCAGAGATTTCCAGAAAATTCCCGGAGAGGGAATCACTGACGTTGCGGCTTGAAAGCGTTTTCCTGTGGCGAAGGATTTCCCGGACCATCGGATAGGAAAACTGCGGATATGTCGTGCGCAAGGTTCCCGCGGAATCCCGATAAATCCCGAAAGGCTTGCCCAAATCGATGTGTTTTCCCATCGAGATTTTTACGGAGTCGGGGTTTGTTCCGAAAAGGTGCATCAGCGTGATAAGGGAGAGTGCCGGGTAGATTCGAGATGAATCTTCGGGCCAGATTTTCTCGTTTGGGAACCGGTAAAACATCCGCATCTGCCGCAAAATGCCGTCGTCGTCGGGGTTCGCATTGACCACGCCGAAGTTTTTTGCCGCATGGGAAAGTTCGGGGAAAATGTTGTCGAGCAGATCCTTGGATTCGACGCTCTCTGCGGATGAAACCTGGGAAAGGGAAAAGGTCGGGCTGGCATCGACTTCCCTTGCGCGTTGCGCTGTGCTGAGCGGCATCCATTGCGATTGGTGCTTGTAGTCTGTCCGGGCGTTGAACGTTCCGCATACGATGACGTTCGGGTTTTCCGCAATCGTTCGAACGAGGATGGAGTCGGAATCATAGGCCTTGCGGATTCTGTCGTAATCGGGAAGCCATTCCCTGTCGGGATAAAGTTTTTTGAGTACGCTTTCGGCGCGCTTTGCGTGGCGGTTTCCAAAATCGGCGTTTTTGAAGAGGATGTCGAAGGCGACTGCCGCCGCTCCGCCGTCTTCGAGCCTCTGGACAACCCGGGCGTGCATGTCCCGCGTCCATTCGTTGTAGGGTCCGTATTTGGAAAGGGCGTTTTCGTCGATATCGACGATTACGATGTCTTCGGCGCGGTCCGTCGTTTTCAGTGCGGAATGTCTGGAAAACGCATCGTAAAAAATGTATTCGGAACGAAGCGCGATGGATTCCGGGATAAGCAAAATGAGGAGCGTCAGGAATATCCCGACGAGAAGCCCCGCGAGCATTCTCTTGACTTTTTTCGGATGCTTGAATTTCACGGGGAAAACTTAGAAAAGGAGCCATGCCTCCGAGCGAGACGTACGAAAAAATCTATATTGGAGGCGCTATGAAGGAAATTTCAAGGAAAACGAAAAGGGCGAAAAAGGCTGAAAAGGCGGACTCCAGATCGGTTCGCCGTCTTGTCGGCGTTCTTCTTATCGCTTTCGGCTTGTTCCTGCTCGTTGCGCTCGTGTCTTTTATCGGCAGTGAAAAAAACTGGCTCGGTCCGATTTTCGGCAAGGCCTTTCCCGGAACCGTCCTCTATATCTTCGGAAAGTTTTCGGCGACGGTTCTTTCTGTCGCTGCGCTTTCCTGGGGCGTGCGTCTGCTGCTTTTCGGCACGTTTCCGCGGTTTACCCGCGTCTGCATCGGGTTCTCGTCCCTCTCGCTTCTTTGCCCCGTTCTGCTAGCGCTCGCTTCGACATTTTCCTCTCCGCTTTCCCTTCGGGCGGAAACCCTCTACGGTGCAGGCGGAAGGCTCGGTTTCTTTATGGTCCAGAGCCTCGTCTGGCCGCTGTTCGGAGCGGAAAATTCACTTTTCCCGTTTATTCTCCTTTGCTCCATTCTTCTCGGAATAGTCGTCTTGCTTTTCGGTCTTCGGCTTTCGCACTTTTCGTTTCTGAAAACTCCGTTCACCCTTTGGGCGAAGTTCTGGAGCGAGCATCAGGCGAAAAAAGCGGACAGGAAAGTTGAACCGGAAAAAATCCCCGCACCGGACAAATCCTTGGCGGACAGAACGCTGGAAAAGGCGCAGGCGAAAGCGCGCAAGGCGAAGGATTCGGATTGGAATAGCGACTATACGATTTACGACGGCAAGGTGAAGCCTTTCTGCGGACCGGTCGGCGCATTCGAGGGAACGCTTCCCGTTTCGCAGGCTGAAGAAACCGTACCGGCTTCTCCGCCAAATCCCGATATCCAGGACTGTTCCAATGTCGCCCTGCATGAAATCGAGGAAAAGGAGCGTTACCTGCGCGAAAACGAAAAGCGTCTCGGCGCCTTGGAAGTTCGGGCTCTTCGCGACGAGATTGCACACTTGCGCCAGGTCCAGCAGATGAACGACTGGGAGAACAACCGCCGTTCGCGTCCTTCGATTCAGGGAATCGTGGAGCGTTCCGAAATCGATCTGGCCGAAAGCGATTGTCCGGAATCACCGATCGAAAACCAGGACGAACCAAAATCTGTCGTAGAAAATTCGGACGAGACGTTAAAATCGGATGAATCGGTTTGCCTTTCGGACGAGAAATCCCCGGAAGAGGAAAATTCGGAAACGCAGCCCGAAACGGAGGAACTTTCCGATGCGCCGGTTCCGCAATATGACGACTACGCCATCCCGCAGGTTTCGGATATCCTGTCCGATCCTCCCGAACAGAAACCCGATTACACGGAAGAAGAACTCGAAAATATCGGTCACCAGCTCGAAGAACAGCTCGAAAACTTCAAGGTGAAAGGAAAGGTTCTCGGCATTTCGACGGGACCGATGATTACGCGCTTTGAAGTGGAGCCCGGTCCAGGTGTCAAGGTTTCCAAGTTCGCCTCCCTGCACGAAGATTTAGCGCTTGCGCTCAAGGCGAAGTCCATCCGCATTCTCGCTCCGATTCCCGGAAAGTCGCTTGTCGGCGTAGAAGTCCCGAACCGGAAACTCCAGACGGTCTATTGCCGGGATATTTTCGAAAGCGCAGCGTTCCAGCCCAAGCCGGACAAGCTGATTATCGCGCTGGGAAAGGATATTACGGGAAATCCTTACACGATGGATCTCTGTCGCGCCCCGCATGTTCTTATCGCGGGCCAGACGGGTTCCGGCAAGTCCGTCTGCATCAACACGATCATGGCGAGCCTCCTATTCAGCAAGACGCCCGATGAACTTCGCATGATCCTTGTCGATCCGAAAGTGGTCGAACTGAAACTCTACGAGAACATCCCGCACCTGCTCGCTCCCGTGGTGACGCAGCCCGACCAGGCGGTCAGCGCGCTCAAATGGGCATGCGTCGAAATGGACCGCCGTTACGAAGAACTCGCCAAGTGGAAGGTCCGGAACCTGGTAGGCTACAACCAGAAACGCAAAGAACAGTTGGAAAATCCGGATCTGCTTGCGGAAAAGATGGAGAACATGCCCTACATCGTCATCGTGGTCGATGAACTCGCTGACTTGATGATGGTCGCGGGGAAGGAAGTGGAAAAGTATATCGCGCGTATCGCCCAGAAGGCGCGTGCGGTCGGGATTCATCTGGTCATCGCGACGCAGCGTCCGTCGGTGAATGTCATCACGGGGCTTATCAAGGCGAATCTTCCCGCGCGAATCAGTTTCAAGGTCGCGTCGCAGGTGGATTCCCGGACCGTGATGGACCGCGCCGGAGCGGAAAAGCTTCTCGGTCGAGGCGACATGCTTTACCGTTCGGGCGAAGATCCGGAGCCGAGCCGCGTCCACGGCGGATTCTTGACCGACGAGGAAGTGGAAAAACTGGCGGATGCCTGTGCGAACCAGAACGTCCATTATGAACGGCTTGAAACGTTCGACATCGACGATCCTTCGGAAATGGGCGAAGACGGGGAAGGCGGGGAATCCCTTGGCGGAAAGCTCGACAAGCTCGCCCTGGATGTCGCCCGCTACGGGATTGAACGAGGCTCCCTCTCGACGTCGGAAGTGCAAAGGCATTTTTCGGTGGGATTTTCTCGGGCAGGAAAAATTGTGGACCAGCTGGAGCGGCTGAACATCTGCGGTCCGAAGAACGGTTCGAAGCCTCGCGTGATGCTGGTGAACGACGAACAGGCGCTTTACGACAGATGGCCCAGATAGAAAACGCAAAACGGAAATCCCCGCGGAACAGAACGCTTACGCTTTCCCCGTCGGAGCGGGACGTCCTTTCCGCAAAGCTTTGGGACGCTTCCCGCGAAACGGACTTTTCGCTCGGAGCGATTCTCGACAGGACGATTCTCGGAGACACGCTCAAAGTGCTTCCAAGACTTCCTTCGGAAATGGCGGATTTGATTATCGTCGATCCGCCGTATAACCTCTTCAAGGATTTTGGCGGTTTGCGTTTTTTCTCGATGTCCTCGTCGGATTACGAAGCCTATCTGGATTCCTGGATGGGCGAACTCGTACGGATTTTGAAAAAGGACGGAACTCTTTATGTATGCGGCGACTGGAAGTCTTCCTTGGCTATCCAACGTTCGCTTTCAAATAAATTAACCGTCATGAACCGCATCACGTGGGGGCGCGAAAAAGGGCGCGGAGCAAAGGCGAACTGGAAAAATTCCATGGAGGACATCTGGTTTGCCGTCAAGGATTCCAAGGACTATTTTTTCAACCTGGACGCCGTTCGGATGCGTCGTCGGGTCATCGCTCCGTACAAATTAAACGGAACGCCGAAGGACTGGAACGAATCGGAAGAAGGAAATTTCCGCGACACGGCGCCTTCGAACTTTTGGGACGATATCAGCATCCCGTTTTGGAGTATGCCCGAAAATACGGACCATCCGACGCAAAAGCCCGAAAAACTCATCGCGAAACTCGTCCTCGCCTCTTCGGAAAAGGATGATCTCGTATTCGACCCGTTTCTCGGCAGCGGAACGACAAGCGTCGTCGCGAAAAAACTCGGGCGGCATTTTGTGGGAATCGAACAGAACTTGGAATACGCATGCCTTTGCGAAAAGAGGCTTGCACGAGCCGAAAGCGACATTTCCATCCAGGGATTTTCCGACGGAGTCTTTTGGGAACGAAATTCTCTGCGGGAGCAGAAATGCAAAAAGTGAACATTCCATGGCCGCATTCTCCGGCACCGAAGGAGCCTGGCATCCACATCATCCTGAACCAGCCGCTCGAAGAACTCGTACCGTTTATCGACTGGTTCTTTCTCTTTTATGCCTGGCGCATTCCCGGCAAGTTTCCCGAGCTTTTGGAAGGGGATTCCCCGAAAGCGGAAGAGGCACGAAAACTTTACTCCGATGCGAAAAGGCTCTTGGAACGGGCGATTGCGAAGCGCTGGATCGAGGCGCGCGGAATCTTTGGAATTTTCCCCGTGAGACGCGAAGGCGAAGACGTCACGCTTTTTTCCGAATACGGGAAGTTCCGCTTTGAATTTTTGCGCGAGCAGGAAGTCCGCGCGGGAATTTGCAGGCACCGTTCGCTGGTGGATTTTCTCTCTCCGACTGCGGAAGATTACATGGGGCTTTTTGCGGTTTCCGCGGGCTTTAAGATTCGGGAACAGGCGGAAATCTTTAGGAAGTCGGGGGACGACTATTCGGCGATACTCCTAGGCTCGCTCGGTGGACGCCTGACGGAAGCCTTTTCCGAAAAGCTTTTCCTCGATATGATGAAGAACGCCTGGGGTTATTTGCCGGAAGGTTCCGCGCCTTTCGGCATTCGCCCGGCACCCGGATATCCGGCGTGCCCCGACCATTCGGAGAAGCTCGCCATCTGGAACGCGATGCGCGTGAAGGAGAATATCGGAATCGAACTCTCGGATTCCTACATGATGCTGCCCGAAAATTCGACATGCGGCTACTACTTCGCCCACCCGAAGAGCGAATACTTTTCCGTCGGAAAAATCGCGGAGGACCAGCTTTCGGAATACGCAAAAAGGAAAGACTGGTCGCTTGAAACGGCCCGTCGCTTGCTCTTGCCTCGGGACTAGCGGAAACTTGCTATATTGGAAACGATGGTAGCCCTCTCTTCATACTTGCTGATTTTCGCTTCGGTTGTCCTTTTCGGATACAATCTCGCCAGCTTTATCGAAAATTTCGGGATGCTCGAAAAGAAAGTCGGCGATTACCGCAAGATGCTTCTGGAGTTTGACGAACCGTTAGCGAGTGCGCGCCGGGTGAATGCCATCCAAAACGTTATGATGCTTGTGGGGTATGCGGCTGTCGCCTATTTCGCCGGATTTGCCGCTTGGGTCCTCGCACTTGTCTTTGTCAAGTTTTCCGTGTCCTGCTTTTTGTCGGACTGGATGCATCGGGTGATTTTAAACCGGGACGCTTTGCTTCCAAGGGCGTTTTACATTTTCCATAAGATTGATTCCCTGCTGAACGGTCTTCTCTGCGCCTTCATGCTTCTCGCGCTTGTCCTATGAAGCGGCGGATTCTCTTCATCGTTCTTTTCCTCTCGGCTTTTGCGGAAGCGCAGAAGTTGCCGTTTATCGTCGGAGGCGTTGCGGAAACCGCTTACGGCGTTTTGGACGACGGCTCGGACGGAGCGGGATTCAACCGGATGACGCCTTTTGTCGGCGCCTGGATCCGCGGGATCGGTTACTTTCGGGTAGGCTACGGCCTTTACAACTATTCCCGGACAGACGCTTTCGGGGAACATCTCTCGGTCCGCTCCCGTGCGCTCAACGGGACGCTCGGCGTTTCGCTGGGTTCCCCGGAAAGGCCTTACCTCATCGGCTCGTTTACGCGGGCAAAGATCCTTTCGAATGTCGGAGACGTTACCTGGAACGAGTGGGGCGTCGGCGGCGGAGCGACATTCCAGATCCTCCCGACCGCGGCTTTTGTCACGGAACTCGAATACCGCTGGATTCTTTCCCATTACAATCCGGTAGAAAACGAACGCATCCGCGGAAGTCGCCTGCAATTCAACTTTGGTTTTGTCATCTATGTCTATTAAAACGGTTGCCATTTTCGGAGGCGCTTTCGACCCGGTCCATCTCGACCATGTGCGCCTTTCAAAACTCTGTCTCGACCTGAATCTCTGCGACGAACTCTGGTTCGTTCCAAGTCCCGACCGCTGGGACAAAAAGCTTTTCGCCTCCGCAGAAGATCGCCTTGCGATGCTCGACCTGGTCGTGGGTGACGATCCGCGAATCCAGGTTTCGGAAATGGAACTGGACATGGGCGATTACCGAGGTTCCTACGTGACGATGACGATGCTCCGGGAAGCGCATCCCGGCGTGAACTTCCGCCTGCTTGTCGGTGCGGACAGCTACGAGGGCATCCCGCACTGGCGCGACCCGCTGCATTTTTACGGAACCGAATTCAACGGGGAAAAGCTTTTGAAGGAATTCGAGCTGATCGTCTTTGAACGCCGGGGAGTTTCCAGGCCGGACGCCGAAGCGCACCGGGCAAAGGGTTTCGCGCAGATGTTCTGGGTCGGCAGGGAAAACGGCTTCGACGGAAAGTTCGCCAGTCGGGATATCCGCAAGGAACTCTTCTTCGGCACGGGAAAGTGCCCCGAGGGACTCGACCCGAAAGTTTTCGCCTACATCCGGGAAAAAGGCCTCTACCGCCTATGAGCGAGGTTCCCACAACCCTCTTCTTCGAAAGCGTCGTGCGAAACGAGGAGCGCAGGATGAGCCTTCTCGATATGCTCTCGGCTCGCTTCACGTATCATTCAAAAGCGGAGTGGGAAGAAAAAATCTCGGGTGGATTCGTGACGCTGAACGGGACTCTCGCCGCTCCGGACAGCCTGCTTTCCGCAAAGGACCGCGTGGTTTACCGCGTCGAAAACTATTCGGAACCGGAAGTTCCCACGGATTTTGACACGCTTTATGCCGACGACGAGTTTCTTGTCCTTTCGAAGCCCGCCGGGATTCCCGTGCATCATACCGGTCGGATTTTTTACAACACGTTTACCGGCGTCGTCCGGAGAGCGTTTGGAAACGAGGAAATCTCGCCGATGCACAGGCTTGACCGCGATACGGGCGGCATCATGCTCTTTGCCCGCGACCGGGACACGGCAAAGCGGTTTGAAAAATCCCTGGAGCACATTCTTCTCCGAAAAATTTATGTGGCAATCGTCCGCGGGGAATTTCCCGATGGCGATGTCGTCTGCGAAAAGCCCTTGCGCGAAGATCCGTCGAGCGAAATCCGGATTCGGATGTTCCCGAAAGATGATGGCAAGCCTTGCAAAACCGCCTTTCGGAAAATCGCCGTTCTGGAAACGGAATCGGAAAAGCTTTCCGTCGTCAGCGCGGAACTTTTCACCGGCAGAAAGCACCAGATTCGGGCACATCTCGCCTTTCTGGGTTTTCCGATTGTCGGCGATAAGCTCTATTCCTTCGACGGCAGGTTCTACAAGAAGCAGGCGAGCGAGCATTTTCTGAGCGAGGACGATTATCGCGTTCTCGGGGCGCGGACGCAGATGCTTTTCGCCTATTCCGCACAAATTAAGATTCCGGGAAAGGATGCCGAGTGGGTTTCCGCTCCGAGGCTTTCGCCCGAAATGGACCGGCTTCTCCGCAAGATGAATCCCGAAACCTGGGCAAGTTTTTGGAGAAAAATCCGGGAAGTCCCGACAACGAATGTAAAATAGACGTTCCGGGACGGAATTTTGGGAAAAATCGGTGACAGGAAACAGGTATCGCTTCAAGAAACCGTTCTTTTTTCTACATTTGACATCAAGTAGTTGCGTTTTGCCTTGGATTTGCAGACCAGAATCGCCAAATTCCACTGGGTGCAGGCAGAGAAGAGGCTTAAAGTAATTCGTTCACATAAAACCAAAAGGAAATGGACAGCAATATGGCTACCATTACAAAAGAAAAAGTTCAGGAACTCACTGCCAAGTTCGGCGCAAACGAAAAAGACTCGGGAAATGTCCGCGTCCAGATTGCGATTCTCACGGAAAGAATCAAGAACCTGACGGAACACGCCAAGATTCACAAGAAGGACTTTCACTCTCTCCGCGGCATGAGCATGATGGTTGCAAAGCGCAAGAATCTTCTCAAGTTCTACGAAAAGCAGGACATCAACGCCTGCCGCCAGTTGATCAAGGAACTGGGTCTCCGCGGTTAATTCGAAGGATAGCTTATGGAATACAAAATGCTCGCGGCCAAGGAAATTACGGCGAAGCTCCCCGACGGGACTTCTGTCGTGATGGAAACGGGTCGCTTGGCCAAGCAGGCGTCGGGCTCTGCGGTCATCAAGATCGGTGACGCTTTTCTGCTCGCTACGGTCTGCTTTGGACCGGAAAAAGACGGGGACTTCTTCCCGCTGACCGTCGAATATCGTGAAAAGGCCTATGCTGCCGGTCGCTTGCCGGGTGGCTACAACAAGCGCGAACCGGGCCGTCCGAGTGACGACGAAATCCTCTCGGCGCGAATCATCGACCGTCCCATTCGCCCGATGTTCCCGGACAACTTCACCCGCGAAGTCCAGGTCATCGTGAACGTCCTCTCGGCGGACAAGAAGTTCGCGCCGGACGTCTTTGGCGTTTCCGCGGCGTCTCTCGCCATCGGTCTTTCCGAACTTCCGTTCGAGGAACAGGTGGCGGCGGTGCGCGTTGCCGTAATCGGTGACAAGTATATCGTGAATCCGTCCTACGAAGAAGTTTCCGTGGCCGATCTGGACCTGGTGGTCGCCGGTACGGAAAATTCCGTCTGCATGGTCGAAGGCGGCGCCTACGAAGTTTCCGAAGATACGATGATCAAGGCCATCACGACAGGCCATGATGCGATCAAGGAACTCTGCAAGGCCCAGGCTGAACTCTGCGCGAAATTCGCCAAGGCGAAGATGGTCCTCACCCCGAAGAACAAGGGCGAAACGCACGACAAGCTCGTCGCGGCGGTCAAGGAAGTCATCTTTGACGAACTCAACGCGGCCCTCCATGCGAACATGGTGAAGACGCAGCTCTATCCGAAAATGGCCGAACTGGAAGCCAAGGTCGTCGCCGACCCGAAAATCCTCGCGATTATCGGCGAAGGCGAAGCCCAGGACGCAGCACTTCTTGCCGACGCAAAGGCGATCTTTGCGGACCTCGAACGAACGACGATGCGCACGATGATTCTCAACGAGGGACGCCGCATCGACGGTCGCGCGACGACGGAAGTCCGCCCGATCGAAATCCAGCTGGGAGTCTTGCCGAGCGTCCACGGTTCCGCCGTGTTCCAGCGCGGTGAAACCCAGGCGCTTGTCAGCTGCACGCTCGGAACCAAGGCCGACGAACAGCGCTACGAGACGCTCCAGGGCGAAGGTTCGAAGAGCTACATGCTCCACTACAACTTCCCGCCGTTCTGCGTTGGCGAATGCAAGAAGCTCGGCATGTCCCGCCGCGAAATCGGTCACGGACATCTCGCCGAACGTTCGCTCAAGGCCGTTCTCCCGGTGACGGAAGATTTCCCCTACACGATTCGCATCGTATCGGAAATTCTTGAATCCAACGGTTCCTCTTCGATGGCCTCCGTCTGCGGCGGAACGCTTTCCCTGATGGACGCCGGCGTTCCTATCAAGGCTCCGGTTGCGGGCGTCGCAATGGGACTTATTTCCGAAACGGGTCACGCCGATGACGAAAAGATCAAGATTCTGACGGACATTACCGGAACGGAAGACCACCTGGGCGATATGGACTTTAAAGTCACGGGTACCGAATACGGTATCACGGCGTTCCAGATGGACATCAAGATCAAGGGCATTACGCCGGAACTGATGCGCAAGGCCTTGGACCAAGCGCGCGAAGGCCGTCTGCACATTCTGGGCAAAATCAAGGAAGCGATTCCCGCTCCGCGCGAGCATCTCTCCCCGAAGGCTCCGACGATGCTCAAGATGCGCATCCCGACGACCAAGATTCGCGATGTCATCGGATCCGGAGGCTCGGTCATCAAGGGCATGCAGGCCCAGACCGGTTGCCAGATCAACATCGACGAATCGGGCATGATCGACATCGCCGCGCCGAACGCCAAGGCCGGTGCCGTCTGCCGTCGCATGATCGAGGAACTTACCGCGGAACCCGAACCGGGTCGTATCTACAAGGGAAAGGTCAAGACAATCCAGCCGTTTGGCGCGTTTGTCGAGATTCTCCCGGGACGCGACGGACTGGTGCACATTTCCGAACTTGCCGACTACCGCGTCGAGAAGGTCGAAGACATCGTGCATGTGGGCGACGAAGTGACCGTGCTTTGCATGGGCGTCGATCCGAAGGGCAAGGTAAAGCTTTCCATCAAGGCTCTGCTCCACAAGGAGAAGCCCGCGGAACAGCAACAGCCGGAAGCCCCTCTTCCCGAGCAGCCGCAAGCCTAGTTTGAACTGCTGAAAATTAAAGAGCCTCGAAAGTCAAGAGATTTTCGGGGCTTTTTTGTGCGCAGAAACAAAGGGAACAAAAAAAGCCTCTCCGCATGGAGAGACTTTTTCAAAAATGTTTTTGAAATCAGTCCTTGCCGGTGAAGATGATGACAAGAACGCTTGCAATAAACGCCGCGCTTACGATGATGAATTCGAGCGGGTTTTCCATGATGGTCTGGCCGGCGGTGCGCGCTTCGCTCTTTTCTTCGGTCGCAGGTTGCGTTTCAGCTGTTTCCGTCTTTGCGGAATCCGCCTTGGCTGTCGCCATGGTATCCACAGGTGCAGCTGCTACGGAATCGACTTTCGCCGTGTCTATCGGGGCTGCTTTCGCTTCGAGAACTTCGGAAGTGTCCGCCTTTGCGGAGTCGGCTTGGGCGGTTACCGCGGAATCGGCTACGACCTGTTCTGCGACCTTTGCCGTATCCGTCTTCGCGGAATCTACGGCGACGGTTTTTGCGGAATCAGCGGGAACGTTCGCTTCGGTTGCCGCAGTCTTTGCGGAATCGGTTTTTGCCGTATCGGAAGGAGCGGCCTGTTCGGCGGCTTTTGCAGTCGTGTCCGGAGCCGCCGGAGTTACGGAATCCGCCTTGGCGGGGGCAACCTTTGCAGAATCCACCTTGGCTGCTTCGGCAGGAGCTTCCGTGGCGACGGTCTTTGCCGTGTCTGCTGCGGGAACCGGCTTCGCTTCGTCGGCTGCAAAAGCAAACGAGGCAAGCACAAGTGCGGAAAAAAGAGTTTTCGTGAGTTTCATGGTTCATCCTTGTTAAAAAAATCCATGGCAGAGAGGCCTGCCGATTTCACTAGAAAAATAACTCTTGTTGTCGAATTGTGGCAAAAGGATTTTCAGAAAAGCGCGAAAATTCTATTTTCTAGACGAATCATTTCAAAAAAGAGGTTTCTATGGCATTTCATTACGAACCGATGGTCCAACACGGCGAAGACAGGACGGAATATGTGAATCTCGGCACGGAAGGCGTTTCCGTTGCGGAATTTGAAGGGAAAAAGATTCTCAAGGTTTCCAAGGCGGCTTTGACGAAAATCGCCCAGTCCGCTTTCGAGGAAGTCAGCTTCCGCCTGCGTCCGGCCCACACGGCGAAGGTCGCGAAAATTCTCCAGGATCCCGAAGCGAGCGACAACGACAAGTTCGTCGCGCTCACGCTCCTGAAAAATGCGGTCGTTGCTTCCAAGGGGATTCTCCCGTTTTGCCAGGATACGGGAACGGCGATTGCCGTCGTCCACAAGGGGCAGCAGGTCTGGACAGGTTCGGATGATTTCGAAGCGATTTCGGAAGGCATCTACAACGCCTATACGACGAAAAATCTGCGTTATAGCCAGATAGCACCGCTTTCCATGTACGAGGAAAAGAATACCGCCTGCAATCTTCCGGCCCAGATCGATATTCACGCCGAGGAAGGCGCGGAGATGAAATTCCTTTTTGTGGCGAAGGGCGGCGGTTCCGCAAATAAGACCTATTACTGGCCGATGACGAAAGCGCTCCTCAACCCGAAGTCTCTCGAAAAGTTTATCGCCGAAAAGGTCAAGACGCTTGGCACGGCGGCGTGTCCTCCGTATCATCTCGCGATTGTCATCGGTGGAACCTCTGCCGAAATGAATACGCACACGGTGAAGCTTGCGAGCTGCGGCTACCTGGACGACCTTCCGACGACGGGAAGCGAAGGCGGCCGGATGTTCCGCGATCTCGAAATGGAAGAAAAGGTCCTGCACATCTGCCAGAAAACGGGAATCGGGGCGCAGTTCGGCGGAAAATACTTTGTGCACGATGTCCGCGTAATCCGCTGCCCGAGACATGCGGCGAGCTGCCCGGTTTCCATCGGCGTCTCTTGCTCGGCGGACAGAAACATCAAGGCGAAGATTGACGAAAAGGGCCTTTGGCTCGAAAAGATGGAACATCACCCGGAAAAATATATCCCGGAAGGGAGCGTGGTGAAGATGGCTCCGCCGGTCGAAATCGATCTTGACCGCCCGATGCAGGAGGTTCTCGCCGAGCTTTCGAAGTATCCGGTGAAGACCCGCCTGAATCTCCGCGGGACGATGATTGTCGCGCGCGACATGGCCCATGCGAAAATAGCCGAAATCTTTGACAAGCAGGAGCGCGGCGAGGAACTTTCCGAAATAGAAAAGACGGTTCTCAAGGCGGTTTCCGACCATCCGATTTACTATGCGGGTCCGGCGAAAACCCCGGACGGAATGCCCACGGGAAGCTTCGGTCCGACGACTGCGAACCGCATGGATCCTTACGTGATGCGCTTCCAGTCCAAGGGAGCCTCGATGATCATGGTCGCGAAGGGGAACCGTTCCGAGCAGGTGACGGAAGCCTGCAAGAAGTATGGCGGATTCTTCCTCGGCTCGATCGGCGGTCCGGCGGCTATCCTTGCGGAACAGAACATCCTTTCGAACGATATCGTCGCGTTCCCGGAACTCGGCATGGAAGCTGTCCGGAAAATCACCATCAAGGATTTCCCGGCGTTCATCCTGGTCGATGACAAGGGAAACAATTTCTTCGAAGGTCTCATCTAATTCCAAGAAAAAATATGGAACGCTTTATCGTTGTTGACTATCACGCGGGAAACCTGACATCGGTCCTGAACGCTTTCGGGCACTTGGGAATTTCCGTCAAGGCTTCGAGCGACCCGTCGGAAATCGCCGAAGCGGACCGTCTCGTCTTTCCGGGGGTCGGAGCAGCCCGCTCTGCGATGGAAACTCTCGAAAGTTCGGGCATCGGGAATGCGATTCTCCGGGTCGTCGAGCGGAAACGCCCGGTCCTCGGGATTTGCATCGGATGCCAAATCATCCTGAAATCGAGCGAGGAAAACGGCGGAGTCCAATGTCTCGGTCTAATCGACGGTAAAGCGGTCCGCTTTCGGGAAGAACCGGGCATCAAGATTCCGCAGATGGGCTGGAACCAGGTGAGCTTTCTGAAAGCGCATCCGCTGTTCGAAGGTGTCCCGGACGGAAGCGACTTTTACTTTGTGCACTCCTATCATCCCGATTCGATCGCCGCGGAAAACGCCCTTGCCCGGACGACTTTCGGCTCCCAGGATTTTGTGTCGGCGATTTGCCGGGAAAACCTCGTCGCGACCCAGTTCCACCTAGAAAAGAGCGGAGATGTCGGGCTTCGCGTCTTAAAAAACTTTAGCGCATGGAGCGGTGTATGCTGACAAAGCGTCTGATCATCTGCCTGGATGTCCGGAACCGCAAGGTGACAAAAGGCGTTCGCTTTAAGGGAAATATCGATGTCGGAGACCCTGTGGAGCTCGGTGCGAAGTACAGCGCGGAAGGCGTCGATGAACTCGTGTTTTACGACATTACGGCCAGTGCGGAAAATCGCCCGTGCGACCTGGAAATGGTGAAGGACATCGCCAAGAATGTTTTTATCCCGTTTTCCGTCGGAGGCGGCATCCGCAGTCTCGACGATATGCACCGAGTCCTTTTGGCAGGAGCGGAAAAGGTCAGCGTGAACAGTCTCGCGGTCCTGCATCCTGAAATCATCGCGGAAGGCGCAAAGGCTTTCGGAAACCAGTGCATCGTTCTCGGAATGGACGCGAAGCGTGTCGGCATTTCGGACAAGACGCCTTCGGGCTATGAAATCTACATCAAGGGCGGTCGGGCTGCGACGGGACTTGATGCTGTCGAGTGGGCGAAAAAGGCGGAATCTCTCGGCGCCGGGGAAATCTGCCTGAACGCGATGGACACGGACGGCGTACAGAACGGCTACGAACTGGAAATCACGGATAAGGTTGCGCGCGCTGTCGGAATCCCGGTCATCGCTTCGGGTGGTGCGGGAACGCCTTCCCACATCGTCGAACTTTTCCAAAAGACGGCTGCGGATGCGGCTCTTGTCGCGAGCATGGTGCACTTCGGCACCTATTCGATTGGGGACATCAAGCGGGCGATGGAAAAGTCGAAAATTCCAGTCAGAAAATCGGAGCGCCTATGAATCGTGACATCGCAGAATCCATTCTGGAAGCGGGAACGGGTTTCGGGGCGGATTACGTGGAAATCTTTGAAGAGGAAACGCGTTCTTCGACGCTTTCTCTCAAGGACGGATCGATTGAAACGGCTTCTGCCGGGACGGAATTTGGCATCGGCGTGCGGCTTTTGTTCGGGTCGGAAGTCCTTTACGCCTTTACGAGCGACGAAAGCAAGGATGCTCTTTTGGATATGGTGAAAACGCTCGCTTTTGGACGGGGCGGTTCTGCCGCGCAGAAGGTTCTGGAATTCAACCCGAATCCTTGCCGCTTTGGAAACAGCTACCCGGATTTCAAAGACCCGGGGCTTTTGGGGAACGCTTACAAGCTGGATTTCTTGCACGCAGCGGACAGGAGCGCACGTCGGGTTTCCGAAAAAATTTGCCAGGTCGCGGTCAGCATTTCCGATTCGCTTTCGCATGTAAGCATCGTCAGTTCAAGCGGCGTAAACGTGAGCGATTTCCGTGTACATACACGGCTCGGCATCAACGTGACCGCTGGCGAGGGGAAGGAAAAAATCGTTTCGCGAGAAGCTCCCGGAGCGCTTGCCGGTTACGAATCGCTTGAAAAGTTCAACGCGCCGCTTTTGGCAGAGATGGCTGCCGAGCGGTCGCTCCGAATGCTCGAAGCGGGACACATTGCGGGCGGTGTAATGCCTGTCGTGATGGGACCCGGATTTGGGGGCGTCATTTTTCACGAGGCGGTAGGACATCCGCTAGAAACCGAAGCCATCCGCCATAACGCAAGTCCCTTTGTCGGAAAACTCGGAGAAGTCGTGGCGAAACCGTGCCTCACGGCGATCGACGACGGAACGATTCCCGGTTCCTGGGGAAGCGTCGCTGTTGATGACGAGGGAATGCCGTCAAAGCGTACCGTCCTTATCGAAAACGGCGTTCTCAAAAGCTACATGTCGGACATGGTCGGGGCGAAGGAAACAGGCGTCGAACGTACGGGCAGCGGTAGGCGCGAGTCCTACAAATACGCTCCGGTCAGCCGGATGCGCAATACCTTTATTGCTCCGGGAAAGGATTCCTTCGATTCGATGATTCGCAGCGTGGAACACG
>CAVKXR010000014.1:0-20826 GCA_963660275.1 Oscillospiraceae bacterium | reverse complement strand
GGTGGTTGCAAGGTAGGGGGAACCTTGGCCTTCGCAACTCGGAAAGGTCCCCCTATCTTGCCCCTCGCTGGGTAGGCCCCAGAGCTTCCCTTGTCTGCGTCCGCCGCGGCGGACAAGCACGGGAATGGCATTGTAATGAGCCGGGGAATGACTGCGATCAAAAACGGTTCGCTTCGAATTCCCGTTTCCCAGAGAAGCTTAAACGTCCGCGGTCTATTCCCTACTCCCTGTTCCCTAATCCCTAAACTTTCCGCCAGGCAAAAAGCTGTCAAATTTTGACAAAAAAGGAAAACTTTACAATCTGGCGATTGCGGAAAATCTATTTTTGCTTTGGAATTTTGAAGGAAAATTTTATCCGAGGTTTGACATGCTTCAATCCACACGCAAGGTCCGCGTACGTTTTGCCCCGAGTCCCACCGGCTATCTGCATGTCGGCGGTGCGCGCACGGCGATTTACAACTACTTTTTTGCCAAGGCGACAGGCGGAACTTTTTATCTGAGAATAGAAGATACCGACCGCAAGCGTTACAACGAGGACGCTCTCAAGGATTTGATGCGCGACCTGAAATGGCTGGGCTTGAACTGGGACGAAGGACCCGGAAACGAAGGCGATTGCGGACCGTATTTCCAGAGCGAACGTCTCGACATCTATCATCGCGAAATCCAAAAGCTCTTGGATGCGGGGCTAGCCTATTATTGTTTCTGCTCCGAAGAACGCCTGAACGAAATCCGCACCGAGCAGAAGAAGGCGGGTGTCGCGGAAACGGGCTACGATCGCCACTGCCGGAACATTCCGCGTGAAGAGGCGGAACGCCGGATTGCCGCCGGAGAGAAGGCTGTGATTCGCTTCAAGATTCCGGAAAGCGGCGTGACGGGATTTGACGATCTTGTCCGCGGACACATTGAATACAAGAACGAACTCTTGGACGATTTGGTCCTCATCAAGCGGGACGGTTATCCGACATACCATTTTGCGAGCGTCGTCGATGACCATCTGATGGGGACGACCCATGTCTTGCGCGGCGACGAATGGATCAGTTCGACCCCGAAGCACGTGCTGCTCTACAAGGCTTTCGGCTGGGAAGCTCCTGTCTGGTGCCATCTCCCCGTGATTCTCGATTCGAAAAACGGCGGAAAACTTTCCAAGCGCAACGGGGCGGCTTCTGTCGGGGAATTCCGCGATCTGGGATATCTGCCGGAAACGCTCGTAAACTATCTCGCGCTTTTGGGCTGGAATCCCGGCGACGATCGCGAAGTGATGACGCTCGATGAAATGATCGGGGCGTTCAAGCTGGAGTGCATTCATCCGACGGCGGTGAAGTTCGACATGAAAAAATTGCAGTGGATGAACATGCAGCACATCCATACGACGCCGAACGAAACGCTTCTCGCTGAAATGAAAAGCGGTCTTGAAAAATTGGGAATTTCGGTGCAAAACGAACCGGCGGAACGCTTGAACGAAATCGTGGAACTTTTAAAACCCCGTGCGCATTTTCTGAAAGATCTCGCGGAAATGTCCGTGTACTTCTTCAAGGCGCCGACTTCTTACGACGAAAAGGGAATGCGCAAACAGTGGGGACCCGGAAGCCGTGAAATCGCGCACGCCGTCCGCGAAATGCTCGCCGCGGTGGAACCTTTTAAAGCTGCGGAAATCGAAAAAGGCTTCCTCGCCTTGGCGGAAAGCCGCGGTTGCAAGCTCGGCGATCTGGTCGGAGCGGTCCGTCTCGCTGTCTCCGGTGTGACAGCCGGCCCTGGCTTGTGGGAACTTTTCGAAGTTGTCGGAAAGGACGAAACGCTTCGCCGGATAGACGTTGCGGAACCTTTGATGCAAGCCTAAGATGCTCAGGACTTGGACGCATAAAATTTTGGACAGGATGCTCTACTGCAAGGATTGCCGAGCGATAACTCGGCACGATGTCCTTGCGAAGGAGACGTTTTCGGTCCATTGTGCCGTGCGCCCGGAAATTCCCCTTGTCTGTAAATGCTCGGTCTGCGGCGCGTTCTTTGTCGCCTTTTCGGAGGAAATGTTTTTCAACCGTCCTGCGGATGGTTCCGAATATGCTAAGCTTCTGAGCCAGAACCGGCTCGCTCCGAACGACTGGGTTTATATCGATGGCAAGGATTCCCCGGGTCGGGTAAAGGCTCTCTATACGACGCAGACGGAAGATGTCGTTGAACTGAGTTTTGGTGGCAACCGTCTGGAAAAATTTTCCCGTCCGCTGATGACGCGCTTTAACGAAAAGGCTCCGATGGGATTTCGCCTGCTCCCGGCTCAGTGTGGCGTCGCGCTTTTGGGCGATCCGGTGTATCATGTCTTGCGAAAGGCTTTCGGCACGGTCGTTGGAATGGTGACGGACCGCGGCGAAGAGAAGCTCGTGGTGCAGCTGGAAAACGGAAAAATCCTTTTCATCACGCTACCGCCGGAAAGACAGTTCGCTTCGGATGCTTTGCTGAAAGAAAGGCTTTCCAATCGGATTACGGAACTTTTCCCGGCGCATCTCGGACTTTTGAAGTGGGACGTGGTTCATGCGGTCGCCTATGTCCATGGAACGGTGGAACGTTTTCCCGACAAGAAAAAAATTCTTGATGCGGTGCGCCAGATGCGCGGGTTCCGGGGCGTAATTGACCTTATTCGGGTACAGCCCGTGGAGCTTGTGCCGGATGAGAATTTGAGGTCGCAAATCGTTAAAATTTTGGACGAGAAAAATTCACCGCTTTTCAACGGCGAAGTGGAAGTTGAGAACGGCGAAGCGGTTGTAAAGGCGCTTTATTTCGCTGAAAGCGATTTGTCGAAAACCAAGGAACGTATCGGAGAACTTGGCGGAATCCGCAATTTGGCTTTTGAATTAAAAGCGGTGCCCGAACCTTCGGTCCAAATGAAGGCTCAGGCGGAAAAGCTTTCCCTTGCGCTGAAATTGAACAGTTGCCTTTCGAAATGCCGCTTGCAGGTAATCCCTCTAGCGGACGAAATCATCGTGAAGTGCGAACCTTCGGGGCTCATTCAAAAAAAATTGTTGAACAGGATCGTTGACCGTGTGATGAAAGGGATGGACATCCCGACGCATCTTTGCATGGGAAATGGATAAAGAAGGAGAATGGAATGTCGAAATCAACATACGAGAAACTGACCCAGCTGAAAATGCGCCTGAGTCCTCCCAACAAGCCGGCAACGCTCAAGGAACTCGCGGATTACATGGGCCGCGACCAGCGCACGATTTACCGCTACATCGAAACGCTGGAATCGGAAAATTGCGGGCTGAAACAAGAGAAGAAGACGAAAAAGTTCTTTATCCAGGTTTCGGCGGTGAAACGTCCCGAGGCGATTATTCGCGGTCTCAAGTCGGCGCAAAAGGTTCTCGACAGCGTCGGAACGACCGCTCACGGAAAAAACGTCAAGAAGGCGATCGAATATCTCTGCGGCGACGAAATCGCGGACTCCGAGACGATGAGCCATGCGATGAGCGTCGATAACGACTTCATCGTCGATTTGGGACCTTTTTCGGAATACAGCGAAAACCTGAGTTTCCGGGAAGCGGAGATAGACAAGATGCTCGAAGCGATTAAATCGCGCGCGAAGCTTTTCATCACGTATGTTCCGGCGAAGGACTTGGCGCAGGAAGAGAAGCTCGAAGTCTGCCCGCTAAAGCTCGTCTTGCGAATCGATACGCTCTATCTGATCGCCTTGTCGGAAAATATCGTCAAGTTTTTCGCCGTGCGCCGTATCAAGAATTTCCGCCGGACGGGAGGATTTTTCCCGCCTGTCGATTTCGACTACAAGAATCTTTACCGGAACTGTTTTGGAAAGTTCAGCGGAGCGGCGTTTGAAAAAATCAAGCTCGTGATGGAAATCAAGTCGTCGTGGCTTGCGGCGCAGTTCCGCGAAGCGCATTTCAACCCGCCCGTGAAAATTCGGAAGCAGGAGCCAATGACTGTTGAACTTTCCATCTACGACACGCCCGATTTCGAGGGCTGGCTTTTGAGCGTTCTTCCCGACGTGAAGATTCTCGAACCGGAATCCCTGAAGGACAATCTTCGAAAAAAGCTGAAGGAATCGGTCAAGGCGTTATGATTTCGACCCATCTTTCCGATTACGCGTTTGAATTTCCGAAGGAGCTTATCGCGACGCGTTCCCCGGGCAAGGGCAAAACGAAAATTCTTCACTGTCCCAAGGATGGAAAAGGACCGTTAGAAATCGTACCCGCTCCGAAAATCGTCGAATACTTTCGGCCCGGCGACTGCATCGTCGTGAACAATACGAAGGTGATTCCGGCGCGGCTTTTCGGGCGGACGGAACACGGCGGCGAAGTGGAAATTCTCCTGGTGCAGGCGCTTTTTCCAGATGCTTTGGGGAAGGCCCGTTGGGAATCTTGGGTGCGTCCCGGCAAGGCGTTTCGGGTCGGACGCGAACTGGAAATCGCGGGAATCCGTACGACGGTCGAACAGATTAATCCGGACGGAGCGAGAATCTTGCGGTTTGATGTTAGTCCCGTAGAACTGGAATCCGTGATGAACCGGCAGGGGCACGTTCCGCTTCCGCCTTATATCGATAGGCCCGATGACGAAGAAGACAAAATCGCCTACCAGACGATTTTCGCCAAGTATTCGGGCGCAGTTGCGGCTCCGACGGCAAGCCTCCACTTCAACGAGCAGATGATGGCGGACCTGAAGGCGAAAGGCGTAAAAGTCGCCGAAGTCACGCTGCACGTCGGACCGGGAACGTTCCAGAACATCTCTGAGGAGGACTTTCGCCTGCACAAGATGCACGGGGAACATTACGAACTTACGGAGGAAAACGCAGAAATCATCAATGCGGCGAAAAAGTCGGGCGGACGAATCGTTCCCATCGGCACGACCAGCACACGCGTCATCGAGACCATCGCGAAAGACGACGGAACGCTTGTCCCGCAGACAGGAATCACGCACGCTTTCTTCTATCCGGGATACCGCTACAAAATCGCCGACGGTCTCCTCACCAATTTTCACTGGCCAAAAAGTTCCTTGATTTTATTGGTCGCAGCTTTTTACGGTCGAGAGAATACGCTCTGCGCCTATCGGTATGCGGTGGAACACGGACTTCATCTGTTCAGTTACGGCGACGGGATGCTGATTCTCTGAGCGTACAAATTAACGGTAATCAAATGGCAAAACAACCGCTTTACTTCACAATCCATGGACACTTCTACCAGCCGCCTCGCGAAAATCCCTGGACCGGCGAAATCGAAAACCAGCCGAGCGCATCTCCTTTCCACGATTGGAACGACCGGATCGCAGCGCAGTGCTACAGCCCGAATGCAGCAAGCCGGATTCTTTCTGGTTCCGGGCGGATTCAGGATATCGTAAACAATTACGAATACATGAGCTTCAATTTCGGCCCGACCCTTATCGGCTGGATTCGGACGCACTTGCCGGAAACCTATCGCCGGATTCAAGAGGCCGATGCGAAAAGCGTCGAACGCCTCGGGCACGGAAACGCCATTGCGCAGGTGTACAACCACATCATCATGCCGCTCGCTTCGAAAGAGGACCGGATTACGCAAATCCGCTGGGGCATCCGCGATTTCGAAACGCATTTCGGGAGAAAGCCGGAGGCGATGTGGCTTGCCGAAACCGCCATCAACATGGATGTCGTCGTCGATTTGATCCGCGAAGGAATCCAGTTTACGATTCTTTCGCCGACCCAGGCCGAAAGCTTCCGACCGCTCGCTGGCGGTGACTGGAAACCGTGCGAAAATACGGACATCGATACGACGCGCCCCTACCGGATTTTTCCGGTCGATGCCGAGGGCAATAAAATTTGCGACGGCTACCTGGATGTTTTCTTCTACAACCCGTGGCTTTCGAGCGCTGTCGGGTTTGAACATCTCTTGCGCGACGCGAACGTTTTTGGCAAGCGGATCCAGGATGCCTTCGACCCGAACCGCGAAGACGCCCAGCTGGTGAGCATCGGAACGGACGGAGAATCCTACGGGCACCACGAACCGTTTGGCGACATGTGCGCGGCCTGGCTATTTAACCGTTACGCTCCGGAGCACGAAATGGTCCCGGTGAACTTCGGCTGGTTCCGCGAACATTTTCCGCCGCGCTTCGAAGTGAAGCTCAAGAATGTCTATTCCGAGGGCTGCGCCTGGAGCTGCGCCCATGGAGTCGGTCGCTGGTATCGGGACTGCGGATGTTCGACTGGCGGAGGCCCGGACTGGAACCAGAAATGGCGCACGCCGCTTCGGGACGCGATGAATTTCCTCAAGAAATTTGCGGACGAAGTCTATCTGCGCGAGTTTGAAAAGATTTCAAAAATCGATCCGTGGGAGGCGCGAAACCGCTACATCGATGTTCTGGTGAAGCCCGAGGAAACAGCTCGCAAGGAAAAGTTCCTCACCGAAATTCTCAAGAATCCGGAAGATGGAAAGCAACGGACAAGTGCCATTCGCCTGCTCGAAATCCAAAAGTTCTGCCTGTTTTCGTTTACGAGCTGCGGCTGGTTCTTCAACGACATCGAAGGTCTTGAACCTGTCCAGAACATGCGCTATGCGGAACGCGCGATGGAACTTTTCAGGCCGTTCCTGCCGGACTACCATCCGCTGCGCGACCAGTTCATGAGCATTCTCGGGCGGGCGACTTCCAACGAACACCATTGGAACGGCGCTGAGGTATTTGTCCGCTATGCGGTGCCCGAAATGCCTGTAGCCCTCAAATTGCTTGCGGAGCGGGCTGTTGTTCTGCACATGGGGCTTGACCGCTACGAGGATCCTTCGAAGCTCGATTCGCGGATCGAAGCGAAAATCGTCGGCTCGAAAAAGCGGGAAACCGTTGTCCATGCGGTATTCGACGACGCGGATATAGGCGATCGGACGGATGCGACGATTCTTGTCCTGACGGACAACATGGGACGCGTTACCGTCGCCACGTTCAGCGGATTCGACGAAAAGAACCTTCCGTTTGTAGATAATTCGAATCTTTCGTTTGATGCGCTGAAGGAACTTTTCCCGACCGCCTACGTCATCCGTTTGCGGCATCTGATGAGCGATTCTCTCCGTCACGTCAATCAGCTTTTGACGAAGTCCCGCTTGGAAGAAGTCACCCACGCATTCGACGGATTTGCGCTTTCCCATGGGCTCTCCATTGACTCGCTCGCCGATTCCGACCATACGCTGACCGATACGATGCGCAAGGTCCTGAGCCTCGAAATCAACGCGAAGATTCACGAGATGGCTCTGCAATATCTGAAAGCGCACGACCCGAAACTCCTGGACGATACGCACAAGTTAATCGACGAAGCGGTCGAACTTCAGACAAGCTTCTCGTTCGGCGGCACGGGTCGAATGTTTTACCGAAAACTTTCCGAGCTTATCGAAAAGGCTTCCGCCGAATACGATGAAAACGTGATTTCGCACATTACGGGTCTCATCTCGATGGCTGGCTGGCTGCAGCTGAACATCGACAAGACATCGCTCGAAAACCAGGCGTTTGCCGCATACCGGAAGTACATTGCGGACACGGAAAATCCGCAGAACCGGTCGCTGCTCCCGATGTTCGACTGGCTCAATTTCGAACGCCGCTCCAAAAACCGTTAAATTTTTCAAGGGTAATGATATGTCTCTTCTCTTTTACAATACGGCATCCCGAAAAAAGGAACCTTTCAGCCTTCTTCCCGGAAACGATACGGTCAAGATGTATTGCTGCGGGCCCACGGTCTATCATTATGCGCACATCGGAAACCTGCGCACATATATTTTTGAAGACACGCTCTGCCGGACGCTGGAATATTATGGGTACAAATTAAACCACATCGTGAACATCACCGATGTCGGGCATCTCACGAGTGACGGCGATACCGGCGACGACAAAATGGAAAAAGGCGCGCTCCGCGAAGGAAAATCCGTGTGGGATATCGCGAAGTTCTACATGGACGCTTTCTTCCGGGATTGGCACGCCTTGAACATCCAGGAACCGACAAAATGGGTTCGCGCGACGGACCACATCCAGGAACAGATTGACTTGGTAAAAGTCCTCGAAGAAAAGGGCTACACGTATCGGACGTCCGACGGCATCTATTTCGACAGCCTCAAGTTCCCGCGCTATGCGGACTTTGCTCGCTTGGATGTGGAAAACTTACGCCAGGGATCCCGAATCGATATGGGCGAAAAGCGCGCTCCGACGGATTTTGCGCTCTGGAAATTCAGCCCCAAGGACAAGCATCGTTTGATGGAATGGGACAGCCCGTGGGGCGTGGGATTTCCCGGCTGGCACATCGAATGCTCGGCGATGGCGATGAAGTATAACGGCCCGACTCTTGACATCCACTGCGGTGGAACGGACCATATCCGCGTCCACCACACAAACGAAATCGCCCAGAGCGAATGCGCAACGGGAAAGCCTTTCAGCCGCTTCTGGATGCACGGCGAATTCTTGCGGCTCGACGGGGCCAAGATGAGCAAGAGTTCCGGTGAATTCCTGACGGTCGATGTGCTGAAGGACAAAGGCTACAACCCGCTGGACTACCGCCTGTTTGCGCTCACCAGCCATTACCGGAACTATCTGAATTTTAGCTTTGAATCGCTCGACAGCGCACGGGAAGCTCTCAAGAGCCTGCACAAGAAAACGGACCCGCTGATCGGAAAGGCGACGGCTATCGAATCGGATGCGGCGAAGAAGTGGCGCGAGGAATTCAAGAACGCGATCGGCGACGATTTGAACATGCCGCGCGCGCTCGGCATTCTGAACAGCGTTTTCAAAACGGATCTTTCCGAAGGCGAAAAGGCCGCGCTGGTTCTGGATTTCGATCGGGTGCTGGGATTGAAGCTCGACGAACCGCGCAAGGAATTTGCGAAAAAGCCGGATCCGAATGCCGTGGACGACTCGGTGGAAATCGAAGCGCTTGTCGCAAAGCGTTCCGAAGCCCGCAAGGCGAAAAACTGGGCGGAAAGCGACCGCATCCGCGATCTGCTCAAGGAAAAAGGCGTCGAAATCAAGGACGGCCCGCAGGGAACGACCTGGAGCCGCAAGTAAATTTTCGCAAGTTCAAAATTTTGACAAAGCCTCGGACTTTTAGTTCGGGGCTTTTTTTATAGTTGGGAAAATTAGGAAAGCAGGACGCAGGAATCAGTTGTTAGATGGGATGCGGTTGGTAGTCTGTAAAACGGATTGTCGTTTTAGGTTTTAGAGAGGTGAAGTCTCAATGAAATCCCAGTTCAATGTTGTTCTGGAACGAGCGAAGGGAGTGATAGAGTCCCCTGTATTTTCGGATGAAAAAAGCTAGGATGTTTTTACATCTAGGCTTCTGGAAATTTTACTCGGAATAAGATGCATTAATCCTTGATGCAACGGATAGAAAATTTGTAATGTTGATAATTTATATTAAAATCGAATTTGTAAGCACCTGCGTCCCTCCCCCATATATAAGCACCTGTATGTTTGGTATCCAAAGCTAGCCAAAAACGAGTTCCGATTTTTTCATACCTATACTTTCCCAAATCAGTAAGCCAACCACCAGGCAAAAGCGAAAGACCGTACGCATCGGTCTTTGTAGTACTATTGGACCAAAGATTATCGGACCAAAGAAAAGCTGCGGACAGTTTTCCGACATTGTTAGAGGATGCAACACCACCTGCATAGGTTAGCAACGTTACCACTTCTTCATATTGCGGAATATGGTATCCAGCTGGGCAGGCTCCCTGGTATTTTTCTTCATTTCTCTTTTCCGAGACAAACTTGGACGTTGAATATGAGGAAGGCATATCCGCCGAAGCCGTCCAGCTATAGATTTTTCCATATGTATCGCAATTTTCTTCAATATCATCATAGCAGAAACTTCCTTTTTTATAATCCATATTTCCATCTACAGATGCATAGTTCAAGTTCTGTGCCATCCAGGTCTGGCTGCCGATGGTAACCGCCCGATACACTTGGCAATCCCTTTCGTCCAAAAGAAATCCGTATTGGCGATCAGCAAGCATTTTCTGGTTTAAATATTCCGTCGTTACGAAATGCAGTGCGGGACAGGATGCAGAAACGGCTGCGGAAACAAGCGAAGAATCGATTGAATCCCAGATGGAATCCGCAAAGCAGAATTTTTCTAGAGGGTTGTAACTTTTCCCTCCGCACAAGGCATAAGCGGAATCGCTTGCGCAAAATTCCTTCGCGGGGTCGTAGCTTTTCGAACCGCACAGGTCATAGGCGGAATCCGCAAAACAGAATCTTTTTGCCGGGTCGTAAGACTCGCTTCCGCAAAGCGCCTTGTACAAGGTAACCGTGTCCGCCTTTCCGCAGACGAATTTTACGATTCCGTCCCTGTCTTCGGCAAGGGAGCAACCTTCTTCGTTGTCTTTCCCATCCTTTCCATCGGTACCGTCAGAACCGTTCTTCCCATTCAAAACCACCCCGACGGAATCATCTCCACAGACGATTTTATAGCCGGACGAATCCGCAAGCGCAGCGACCGTGCAGGACGTTCCCGACGCCCCGTCAAGTCCGTTTTTCCCGTCCTTGCCGTCTGCGGCGGATTTCGAAAGGGATGCCCACCCTGAATCTGCGCACACATAGATCGCGTTCTCGTCCGAGGCGAACACCATCTTCCCGAGCGCTGCCGAATCGCATGTCCCGAGAGAATCCGCTGTGACCGTGACCTCCATGCCGGTCGTTTCGTTTGTCACGTTTGTCATTTTGGTAACGTCGTCGCCGCAGGCGATGAGGGCGAGGGTGGAACATCCCGAAAGCAAAAATTGAAAGCTGTTATTCATTGTCTGTCTCCTAAAATCTCAGACCCATCCGAAATATTTCCGAATGTCTGCTGCAACTTGATTGGTGGGTATTGGATTCTGCGGCTTTGGCGGTCTTGACAGAATGGACTTGGCATTCCAGTGATTCGGATAGGTCGCCTTGCCGGAATCGTCCAAAACAACGCTTTTGAAAATTGTCCATCCAGCGTTTATGAACGCTTGAATGTAAGTGTCGGCATTCGGGCATGCTGGGACCTTTGATGATTTTTTAGTGGCGCTTAGCCGAAACGCCAGAATAAGGTTATCCGGCAAATTATTCTTAAACCGATTGTTGATCAGGTTGATGAATGCCAGAGGAAGGGTGCCGTGCTCTTGGAGGGCTTGGTAGCCGTAGAAACTAATTTCGATGGTGCCTTGAACAGTGGCAAGATTTTTCGTTTGGATGGATTTTCCGTTTCCGTTCGGAAAGGCGACCAGATGTCGCATGATGGAACTTTTTCCCATGTCGGCATCGCCAATAATCAGATAAACCTTCATAAAAACTCCTTTTGTTGGATTTTTTTTGAATGTAAGAAAAAAAACGCTTTTCAAGTGCTCAAATGTTCAAAAATGTGCTTTCGTTGCTCTCGGGTATCTGCGCACTTTTACGAAATGAGGCCGATGATTTTCTCCGATTTCCTGCATTAACTTTTTACTTTCCCGTGAACATTTGATGACTTTTCCGAAGAAGAACATTTTTTATTTTCTTTTCGATGGAAAATGATAGCCTGAATACTTTGCCGGAAGACGCTTCGAGCGCAGCTTCAAATCCCGTGGAAATCGGAATCTCGGTGCACACGGATTCCCTCCCGACGATCGTCAAAGGGGACACGTTCGAATTCAAGGTGAACGTTTCGTGGGCGGCCCCCCAAAAGGAAAGCGCCGTCCTGATTCTTCCCAAGAGTTCTGCGAATACGAAAGGGATTACGCAAATCGGGATGCGCGAGGAACATTCCCGCGTTTTGCAAGGTGACGCTTCGGTTTCGAACAGCCAGTTTATCTACACGCTTACGGCAGACGATACGGGGAGCGTTTCCATTCCGGCGATGCGCTTTGAAATCCCGACAGCGAACGGACCGTTTGAATTCCAATCCGAAAGCGTTTCTTTCCACATCGATGCGCCTTCCCAGGCGGCGGTCTTTGCTGTGTTCGGCCTGCTTGCCTTTTTGATTGTCGCCATTGGAGTGTTCTTGATTTTTAGGGAAAAGAAACGTTCTGCTGCGCGGAAATCCGCAGAGCGTGCCGAGGACGATGCGCTGAAAAAAGAATTTCTCTTGTTGAAGGCGCGCGTTGCGAAAGCGGACAGTCGCGTCTGGTTGCTCGACTTGGAAAAAATTTGTAAATCATGGGCGAAGAAACGCTTTGGCGAAGACAATCTGGAAGCGCTTTCCCGAAAGGGCTTGCTCGAAGGTTGGGACGCTTTGCTCGAAGCGTTTGCCCACGCCCGTTACGGCGGCGGTGCGCGCGATGCGTTTGAAAACAAGGAAACGTGGAAGCTCGCTGCGAAACTTTTAAACATCGAAGAAGACGAATGAGGTCATGATGACAAATGTTCAAGAACTGACGGATAAAATCAAGGACCAGGGACGCTTTTGCGTAGATCTTTTGCGCGAAGTGGAGCGGACCGTAATCGGCCAGAAAGAAATGGTGAAAAGCATTCTCACCGGAATCTTGGCGGATGGTCACATCCTTTTGGAAGGGCTTCCTGGACTTGCGAAGACGACCGCGGTACAGGCTTTTGCAAGCGCCGTTTCGCTCGACTTTAAGCGCATCCAGTTTACGCCGGACCTTCTCCCGGCGGACCTTCTCGGCACGACGATTTACAATGCGAAAGAGGCCCGCTTTGAAACCCGCAAGGGGCCGCTCTTTACGAACCTCGTCCTCGCTGACGAAATCAACCGCGCCCCGTCCAAAGTGCAGAGCGCGCTTCTCGAAGCGATGCAGGAACGGAAGATAACGATTGGTGATGAGACGTATAAGCTCGATGAGCCGTTCCTCGTTCTTGCGACGCAGAATCCGATCGAACAGGAAGGAACTTATCCGCTGCCGGAAGCGCAGGTCGATCGCTTTCTCTTGAAGGTCAAGGTCGGCTATCCGGGAAAGGAAGACGAGATGAAAATCCTCGATGCGGTGAGCGGCAGCGGTCTCGAAATGCCGAATGCCGTGGCGAACAAGGAAGACATTCTGAAGGCGCGCCGCCTGGTGAAGGAAATCTACGTCGATGAACGCATCCGCGAATACATTGTGAACCTTGTGCTTGCGACGCGCGACCCGGCGAGCATCAAGCGGTCCGAACTTTCGGGATTCATCTCGGTCGGAGCGTCTCCGCGTGCATCAATCGGGCTTGCCTCGGCGGCAAAGGCCCACGCCTTTATCGAGGAACGCGGCTATGTCACGCCCGAAGACGTCAAGGCCTGCGCCATGGAAGTTCTCCGCCACCGTATCGTGCTGAGCTACGAAGCGGAAGCCGAAGAAGTCTCCGCGGAAACAGTCGTTCAAAAAATCCTGGACTCGGTCGAAGTGCCTTAATATGCTCTCCAAGGATATTCTCAAAACGGTGAGCCGCATCGAGCTTTCGGTGCGCGGCCCGCTCGATTCGATGATGGCCGGGGCTTATCACAGCTCGTTCAAGGGAAACGGCGTCGAGTTCAGCGAAGTCCGCGAATATGTTCCCGGCGATGACGTTCGGACGATTGACTGGAACGTAACCGCCCGAATGGGGACGCCTTACATCAAGAAGTTCGTCGAAGAACGCGAGCTTACGCTCATGCTCATGGTGGATGCGAGTTCAAGTTCGGAATTCGGTTCGGGCAAGGAGATGAAGGGCGAAGTCATGGCGGCGATTACGGCACTGCTTTCCTTTGCCGCGGTGCGGAACGGCGACAAGGTCGGGCTTCTGATTTTCACGGACCAGGTCGAACTTTTCATTCCGCCGGCGAAGGGTCGGAAGCACGTGCTGCGGCTCATCCGGGAAATCCTTTATTTTAAGCCTTCCCACCACGGGACAAACCTCGAAAGCGCCTTGGAATATGTGGGTGGTGTTCTGAACCGTCGTTCGATGATCGTTGTCCTTTCGGATTTTCAGGATTCGGGCTTTGAAAAGGCGTTCAAGATTCTCTGCAAGCGGCACGACATGCTCGCCGTCTCGGTAACGGATCCGCGCGAATCGGAACTTCCGCCGGTGGGACTTGTGGAACTCGAAGATCCGGAGACGGGCGAAACGATGCTCGTCGATACGGGCGACGCCGCATTCCGGGAAGCCTTTGCGCACGAGGCGAGAAAGGCGGAAAAACAGACTCGGAACCTTTTCCAGAAGATAAATGTCGATTATGTGCGCTGCCAGATCCAGGATGCGTTCCGCGATACGGTGAATCCGCTGGTGGAACATTTCAGGATGCTTTCAAGACGTCGGAGCTAGGATGTTGAAAAGTCGGAATCTTTCTTTGAATATCTTTATCGGGATTCTTTCGCTTGCCGTGTCGAGCGCCTTCGGTTTCCATGTTTCGGTCAAGTCCCAGACGACGGCTTCGCAGGTCTTTGTGGGAGACCGCTTCGACTATGAAATCTGCGTGACCGCTCCGGAAAGCGCGTCGGTCGATTTGCCGAGCTTCGTGGGGAATCTGGGAAACTTCGAAGTGAAGGACTTGCAGCATGAGGAACGCTTGGACGGCGCACCGAAGGGACAGAAAAAATTCGTGTGGCGCGCGACGCTCAACACTTTTGTCGCCGGGGACTTTCTGATCGCTCCGCAAGAGGTGCGGGCGGTTTTCGGCGCGGATTCCGTGGTTACGCGAACGGATCCGGTCGCGGTCAAGGTCGTTACGCGGACGGACGGTTCGGAAGAAGACATCCTGGACGTGGAAGATCCGCTTACCGATACGCGCTTGCCGGGTTGGGTTTCCGTTCTGCTTGGAATTGTCGTTGCCGCGCTGCTTGTTTTCCTCGGATGGTTCCTGCACAAGAAGTTCCGTCGAGAAAAGGAAGTGCCGAAGCTCCCCCCATACGAAGAGGCTGTGCTAGCGCTCAAGGAACTGCGCGGAAAACAGCTGCTCGCGCTAGGAAATCAGGCCGAATTTTACGCATCGCTGAGCTTTATCGTGCGCCGCTATGTGGAGCGGAGATTTCTGGGCGAACATCCGACAGAGGGAATTCTCGACGCGACGCTTTCGCAGTTAAAGGTTCGAGTCCCGCAGATAACCGAACTTTCCGAAGAATATCGCGAAGCGCTGGTGGAATTCGAAGGGGAAACCTATCCTGTGAAATTCGCCAAGATGAGTATCGGCGACGACCGCGGAATTTTCTGGGACGATTGGGCGGAAAAACTTTTCGAAGAAACAAGGCCCGCTCCGGAAACCGAAAAGAAGGAGGGCGCGAATGGATCTCGGTAATCTGCATTTCCAGAATCCCGAAGCGTTCCTGCTTCTTCTGCTCGTCCCGCTTCTCGTTCTCGACTGGTGGTATCGATCGCACAAGAGAAAGAGTACGATCAAGTTCCCGGCTCTCGCCATTGCGAAGCGGGCTGCCAAAGGTTCGAAAATCCATGCGCGGTATATCGTGCCGGCGCTGCGGGTCGCTGCGCTGTGCGCCTTTGTCGTCGCCCTTGCCCGTCCGCAAAACGCGACCGAGGTGGAATACACTTCGACAGACGGTGTTGATATCATGCTCGCGCTGGATGTTTCCGGGTCGATGGGAACTCTCGACATGCTGACGCGAACCGACCAGGCAAAGCTCGGCGTAATGAATGCGGAAAAGGTTCTGAAAAGCGGCCGGTTCTGGAATTACTCGCGTCTCGGCTATGCGAAAAACGTGATGGCGGAATTTATCGGCAAGCGGGAAAGCGACCGAATCGGGCTTTCGGTCTTTGCCGGGCGTTCCTATACGCTCGTGCCGCTCACGCTTGATTACGGTGCGCTTCTTGAAATTCTTGCCGCGGTCGATGATTCGTCTGCTTCGGGAAACGGAACCGCGATTGGCGACGGGCTGATGACTTCCCTTGCTCGTCTCGAAAAGTCCGATGCAAAGTCGAAAGTCGTCGTGCTTCTCACGGACGGCATCGACAATGCGAGCCTTGTGCCGCCGCTTCATGCCGCGGAAGTCGCGAAGGCGCTCGGCGTCAAGGTCTATACGATTGGCGTCGGAAAGCGTTCGGGAACATTCCTTGGGTTCCAGCAGAATCCGTGGACGGGCGAAATTTCCTGGGCGGAGCAGCCGATACCGCCGGAAAACAGTCTCGACGAAAAGACGCTTTCGCAGATCGCTTCGAGTACGGGCGGGCGCTTTTACCGGGCGGAAAGCAAGGCGGACCTGGAAAAAATCTATGCGGAAATCGACCAGCTGGAAAAGACGGAAATCCAGACGATCGCCTATGCGCGCTATTCGGAAAAATTCTACCCGTGGCTTCTCGCCGGAGCGATTCTGATTCTTTTGGAACTGATTCTTTCGAATACACGGTTTGTGAGGATTCCATGAGATTTGCCGAACCGAATTTTTTGTGGTGCCTTTTTTCGCTCCCGCTTTTTCTGCTGCTATTCTTTTATGCGTACCGCCGACGGAAAAAGCTCGCCTTGCGCTTCGCTTCGCTCTCGATGTTCCCGAAAATCGCGACATCGCTTTCCGTGTGGCGTCGCACGACGAAGACCTGTCTTTTGCTCCTGGGGATTGCCTTTCTGATCATCGCGCTTGCGCGTCCGCAGTGGGGACGATCCATGGAACACATCGAACGAAAAGGCCTCGACATCGTTCTCTTGCAGGACATCTCCCTTTCGATGCTCGCCGAGGACGTGAAGCCGAATCGCCTGATTCGCTCCCGACACGAAATCTCCGCATTCCTGGATACGCTTTCCGGTGATCGGGTTGGGCTCGTGGCTTTTTCGGGAGAGGCGCAGACGCTCGTGCCGCTCACGCTCGATTACGGAACCGTGCAGACGATTCTCCGGAGCCTCGAACCGGGATGGCTTTATCCGGGAACGGATCTTGCCGCGGCAATCGACAAGGGTCTCCAGATGTTTCGGCGTTCCAAGGTTCCGTCCAAGTATGCGGTCATGGTGCTGATGAGCGACGGCGAAGAGCAGGACGCGAAGGCGGTGGAAAAGGCGAAGGAAGCCGCCGATGCGGGCATCCGGATTTACACGGTCGGCATCGGGTCGAAGGAAGGCGTTCCCATTCCCGAACCTTCGAAAACGGGAGAAGTCGCTTACCACAAGGATCGCTTTGGAAATATCGTGACGACGCACTTGGAAGAAAAGACCTTGCAGGATATCGCAAGCGTTACCGGTGCGCGGTACTTCTATGCTAGCCCCGGAGAGTTCCAGCTGCAAAAGGTCCTTTCGGAAATCGCTTCGATGGAAAGGCGCGACACGTCTTCGGACCAGATGGAAAGCTACAGGGATCGCTACCAGATTTTTTTAGCGATTGCCGCTCTGCTGTTCCTTGCCGAGGCTCTTCTTTCGGAACGCGGCAAGAAGCGCAAACAGGTCGCTGGCCGCTTTAGCTGATGAAAAGGATTGCATACAAATGAATAAAATTTTCATCGTTCCTCTTTTATTGTGCGCGCTTGCGCTTGCCCGTCCGATAAACGACGGCAACGAACTGTTCCGGAAAGGAGATTTTAAAGGCGCTCTCGAGAAATACGAAGAAGCCCGAAAGGACGAACCCGCCAGTCCGCTGCTTTTTTACAACATCGGGACTTGCGCCTACAAGCTCGGCGACTACGAAACTGCGCAGAAGGAACTCGAAAGTGCCGTGCGGATGCCGGATTCCTCGCTTGCGTCCAAGGCAGCGTTCAACCTGGCGAATACTTTTTACCGGATCGGCGAAAAATCGTCGGAACCGTCGGAGCGCATCTCCAAGTGGCGCGAAGCGGTCGGCTATCTGAAAAAGGCTGTCGATTTGAATCCGGGTTTTGAAAACGCCAAGCGAAACGTCGAAATCGTCCAGCGAAAGCTCAAGGAGGAAATCGACCGGCAGAAGGAACAGAACCAGAACAATCCGAACAATCAGGAGCAGCCCGAGCTCTCGGATGCGGCGAAACAGGCTCTTGCCCGCGCGCTCCAGATGTGCAAGGACGGCGCCTATTCATCGGCGAAAAGCCTCCTCGAAAATACGATGTCCTCGGATTCCACCGCGACAAGCTTCGGACCCTATATCCAGCGTATCGAGGATGTCATCGACATCAAGGCCGGACGCGCGCCCAAGAGCAAAATCGACCAGTCGAATGCGGACAATGACTTGGGGGTTATCTGATGAACAAGATTTCTTTTGGAATTGCCGTTCTTTCGGCGGCGACACTCTCGCTTGCGGCAAAGGCTCCGAAGTCTGCGGAAAAGTATTATTCGGATGCGGCTTTCCAGTATATCGAAAACCGCCTGCCGACAGCGGAAATCACGTGCAAGGAAGGCTTGCAGTATTACCCGGACGATGCGAAGCTCCAGATGCTCGCGGACCGGATCGAAGAATCCAAGAACGAACAGCAAAAACAGAACCAGGAAAACAATTCAAGTCAGGACAAGCAGAATTCGGACCAGAACCAGGACCAGAATTCGGATAAGAATTCTTCTGAAAATTCGCAAAGCGAAAATCAGGAGCGGAATCAAAATTCGGAAGGGCAAAGCTCCGCCGGCGAAAATTCGGCTGAATCCAGCAGCTCGCAAGGTTCCGAAAATTCCGACGCAAACGGTTCCGGGGAAAGTTCGAGCGATTCGCGGGGAAGTTCCGCGAGCGAACAGAATGCATCGGGCGAAAGCTCCGATTCAAGTGGCGAAGGCGAAAACGAGGAAGTGCCGCCCGGTCAGATGAGTCCGCAAGAGGCTTCGCAGCTTCTCAAGGATTTCGACGAGGAACACGGCGAACGGAAACCGTGGAAACCGGCAAAGGGAATGGCCCGGCCCGAAAAGGACTGGTGATTTCGCTTTCTTGAAAAATTAAAATTCGTAGAAGACTCGTCCGCCGATTTCGACGTTGTGGTGCCACAGCGTATTGGAAAGGTCGCTGTAGCCCGCGGCATCGGTACTCACGCTGCGAATGAACAGCGGGCGGTATCGGATGGCAAAGTCGATACCGAAGGGACGAATCTTGTAGCGCATGTTCGCGGAAACGGCAAACGCGTTGGCGGCAAAGACGGCGGCTTCGCGGAACTCTTCGCCATATTTATCTTCGCCCACCGCGGCGCTGTGCACGGAAAGCCTCGAAAAGGAATACGAAAGCCCCGGCCCGATCTGGAAGTCTTCGGGATAGAAAAAGTAGTAGCGGTATTCCGCGGCGAACCGCCAATAGTTCGCATAGTTTCCCGTGTGATATTCGGAGTCTTTTCCGTAGTTCACGTCGATGTTCCACATCCCGAAGGAGACGGCAACCGTGTGCTGGTTAAAGTTCACGCCGATTTCCGCAAGAGGCAGCGGAAAGGATCCGATGGAGGGGACGAAGATTTTTTCCTTCTCGTCGCCGTCCGCGTTCAGTACGCTCTTGCCGTCCAGATCTCCGCCAAGAGAAAGAGAGGCGTCTAGTCCCAAGGAGACAAAGTAAGTACGGTGCCAGATAACCCTTTCGTGGTTCTGGGCGAATAGAGGCACGCAGGCTAGGGCGAGAATGGCAAAAAGCTTTTTCATGAAAACCTACATGGCTGCGTAGCGGAACATTTCGTCGATGCAATGCTTTGCGCGTTTCATCACGTCTTCGTCGAGTTCGACCTTTGCCGCCTTTTCCGGGTGGCGCAGCGATTCGAGAATGTTTTCGAGCGAATTGGACTTCATGTATTTGCACATGCTGCAGCTGCCGATGAAGCTCTTATCCGGAAACTCGTATTGCATCCGAGCGTTCAGCCCGCATTCCGTGAGGAGCAGGAACGGCGTATTTTCGGGCTGTTCCTTGATGTATTTGACCATCTGGCCCGTGCTTCCCACATAGTCGCTGAGCAGGGCGACGCCCGGGTGGCATTCCGGATGGCTTACGACGCGAAGTCCCGGATTTTGTTCGCGGAAGAACCGGATGAGGTCCGGGTCGTATTTTTCGTGGACGTAGCAGCAGCCCGAATGCAGGACGATTTTCTTGTGGACGCCCTTCTTGTCGAGAGCTTCCTGCAGGTTCTCGCCCATGAGGCGGTCCGGGACAAAGACGATCTTGTCGTTCGGGAGGTTCGAAACGATTTTGAAAACGTTGGAACTGGTGACGCAGACGTCGCATTCCGCTTTCACGTCCGCGGTCGTGTTGATGTAGCAGACGAATGTGTGGTCGGGATATTTTGCGCGGAGACTTTTGACTTCTTCGCCTGTGATACTGTCGGCGAGGCTGCAACCGGAAAGCGGTCCCGGGATGAGAACCGTCTTGTCTGGGTTCAGGATTTTTGCCGTTTCGCCCATGAAGCGGACCGCTGCGAAGACGATCATGTCGGCGTTCACCTTGGTAGCGTCTTGGCTGAGCTTGAAACTGTCCCCGTCGTAATCGGCGACGCTCAGAACGATTTCCGGCGCGACATAGCTGTGGGCGAGGATTACCGCGTTGCGCTCTTTTTTAAGCTCGTTGATTTCGTTGATCGTCGGAATCAGCTTCTCGCAGTATTCAAGCGTGTAGCTGCAGAGCACGGCGCCCGGTTGGATTTTTTTTAGTCGGTCGAAAAGTTCTTGCGCAGTCATAGTGGTAAAAATGTAGAAATTTTGGATTTTGGAAGTGCGTTTTTAGGGATTAGTGGTTAATCCGCAGACGTTTAAGCTTTCGGGACGAGTTTAGCGGGATACGGGATGAGGGAATTCCAAGCGAACTGTTTCCGCGCACTGTCATTCCCGTGCTCCGACACGGGAATCTCTTTTCGTTGCAATGTCATTCCCCGGCTTGTCCGCCGCGGCGGACGCAGACCGGGGAATCTCCTTTCGTATAAGGGATTGTCGGGTCAAGCCCGACAATGACAAGTTAGCGAGCTTGCCGCTTATAGTCAATTCAGACTCAACGTGGCCATGGGGGTGGTTGCAAGGAAGGGAACCTTGGCCTTTCGGCAAAAGGAAAAAGCCCGCTCAGACACCCCTCATCCCGCTTACCGTGTCCCTTGTCCCCTTCAAACAACTGATTCCTGAGTACTGTCTCC
>CAVKXR010000013.1:0-21018 GCA_963660275.1 Oscillospiraceae bacterium | reverse complement strand
CTTTAAGGATTCGGAAGGCCATGCGGATTCTACTGCGCTGGCGGTGATGCTTTCTGCGCTGACGACACTTGTTTCGTTCGGCACCTTGGCGTTCAGCCACTTTGCCCCGATTTCCGTTTTTGGCTTGACGGTTCTCTTGGGAATTTCGACTTGTTTCCTGCTCTCGCCTTGGACAAGGGATTAGGAATTTTTATATTGCCTTGCGGAAAACTGATGAAATTTTTTAAATCCCGAAAACTGCTTTTTCTTGTCGGAGCGTTGCTCGCTGTGAGCTGTTCGTCGGAGCGTGCCTTTATCGGAAGCTCGGCGCGAATTTTTTATTCCGATGCGCATTTTGTGTCGTTGATTTCTCCGCAGGAAAATTCTTTTTTTACGGAAGAAAACCAGCATATTTTGGGAACATTCGGAAACAGAAGCTTTTCGGCGGAGTCCTGGATGCGCTTGAACGATTCGACAATCCACCTGATGCTTTTCGGAAACCTTGGCAATACGCTTGCGGAATTAATTTATACGAAAGATTCCGTTTCTTTTAAAAGTTCTCTGCTGGATGTGAAAAAAATCAAGCCGGAATATATCTTAGCGGATGTCCAGTTCTGCTATTATCCGCGAGAAGTTTTAGAACGGCATTTTCAGGCCGCGGGATTTTCTTTCGTGGAAGAAAATAGGGAAAACGTCTTGACGCGAAAGCTTTTGGAAAACGAGACTCTGATTTTGAAAATGGAAAAAACGGCGAAAAGCATTCTCTTAAAAAATGAACTTCGAAATTATTCGTATTCTATCGAGTTCGAGAAATTGCCATGAGCGAACCTTTATACATTCATGATTTTGGCCTGTGCACAAGTGTCGGCAGCGATAAGGAATCGGTCTGGAATGCGCTTTGCGGTTGTGGCAATCCGAATTTTACCCTGCAAAATTTTTGTGGGAAGGAACGTCTTGTCGGAAAGATTACCGATGAGGAACTTTTCCCGGTGAAAAATTTGGAGTATGACAATCGCGTCAATCAGCTGTCCGAAAAAGTCCTTTCGCAGATGGAAAATTCGGTTCTCGAAACTGTGAAAAGATTCGGAGAGGAACGCGTCGGCGTCTTTGTCGGTTCTAGCGACAACGGCTCCGAGGAGTCGCTTTCGGCGTTGAAGTTCTTTCGAGAAAACGGTTTCTATCCAAAAGGCTATTTGCTGAAAAAACAGCAGGCGAATTTTGCCGCGGAATTTATCGCGGACAGGTTTCATTTGAAGGGTCCCGCTTTTACGCATTCCTCGGCGTGTGCATCGAGTGCTAGTGCGTTTGCTTCGGCGAGAAGCTGGCTCTCTGCCGGATTTTGCGATGCGGCAATCGTCGGTGGTGTCGATATTGCGTCGTTGATGGTTGTCCTCGGTTTCGATTCGCTCGAAGCGGTAGCCCTTTCTCCGACAAATCCTTTCAGCAAGAACAGGGCGGGACTTACGATTGGCGAAGGGGCTGCATTTTTTGTCGTTTCCTTGGGCAAGGAAAATGCCAAGGTGATGCTTTCGGGAATCGGAGAAAGCTCGGATGCGGAGCATGTGACAGCTCCGCGGGCGGATGGTGCCGGTGCCCGCTTGGCGATGGAAAAGGCTCTTGCCGATGCGGAAATTTCTCCGTCGGATGTCGATTATATCAACCTGCATGGAACCGGAACAAAGCTGAACGATGCGATGGAATGCATCGCAGTGCATGAAGTGTTTGGGGACTTTACGCCGGCGAGTTCGACAAAGGGCTTGACGGGTCACACTTTGGGTGCTTCAGGTGCTCTCGAAGCCGCGTTTTGCTGTCTTGCGCTTTCGGATAAAAACGAGGGACATCTTTTACCGGTTCATCGTTTTGACGGCTTGCGCGATTCTGCACTTCCCGAAATTCATTTGGTGTCGCCCGGTGAAAGCTCTCGCCGATTGAAAACATGCATGAGCAATTCATTTGGCTTTGGCGGGTGCAATGTCTCGCTTGTGCTGGAGAAAATTGAATGACAGAATTTGACACACGAGAAAAACTGTCCCGTCTTGTTCCGCACAAGGGAAAAATGCTTCTTCTTGATAGAATCGTTTCCTTTGATTTGGAACAGGCGCAAGTCGTGACAGAAATTGACATCTCCGAAAAGAGCATGTTTTTCGAGGAATCGTTTGGCGGAGTTCCCGTCTGGATCGCTTTTGAATATATGGCGCAGAGCGTTTCCGCCTTGACGGGAATTTTTGGATTGCAGGCAGGTACGCCTCCCCGGATGGGTTTCATTCTGAGCGTGACGAATTTTTGTGCAGAGGAATCCGTATTTCCAAAAGATTCAAAGGTGCAAATCGAAGTCCGGCAAACGTTGCGCGTCGATGCGGCAGTCACGTTCGAAGGGAAGGCCTTTGTCGGCGGAAAATGCGTGGCGACGGCGACGATCAACGCTTGTGATGTCGATGACCCGAAAAAAGTTTTAGGAGTGTAATATGGAAAATGGGAAACGCATTCTGGTGACCGGGGCGAGCGGAGGAATCGGGCTTGCTATCGTTCGGAACCTGCTCGAACTCGGATATCGTGTCGTTGCGCATTACAACCGCCATGCGGATTCGTTAAAAACGTTGGAACAGGAATTTACGGAATGCTTGAAGCTTGTGCAGTTTGACGTAAGCGATCGGGCAAGTTGCCAAGAGGCGATTGAAAAGGACATGGCGGAAAACGGCGTCTATTACGGAGCGGTTCTTTCTTCGGGAATTTGTCGCGATGCGGCATTCCCGGCGATGACGGACGATTATTGGGATAAGGTAATCGATGTCAATCTGGATAGCTTTTACAATGTATTGAAGCCGGTTGTCATGCCGATGTGCCGCAAACGGCAGGGGAGAATTGTGACGATTTCCTCGGTCTCGGGCGTTATCGGGAATCGCGGGCAGGTCAATTACAGCGCAAGCAAGGCGGGACTTATCGGAGCGACCAAGGCACTTGCCACGGAACTCGCCAGCCGGAACATTACGGTAAACAGCATTGCTCCGGGCGTCATCGAAACGGAGATGATTCAAAATGCTCCGCTGGATATGATTTTGCCGTCGATTCCGATGCGTCGCGTCGGGAAGCCCGAAGAAGTCGCGGCGACTGTCGCCTTTTTGCTTTCGGACGGGGCCGCTTACATCACCCGTCAAGTTATTTCTGTCAATGGAGGTCTTGCATGAAACGCCGTGTCGTCGTTACGGGAGGTTCTTGCATTTCGTCGCTTGGAATGGAATCGGATGAAATTTTTTCCAATTTGCATTCGCTAAAAAACCGGATTGTGCGGATGGACGAATGGGAAAAGTACACACAAATGAATACAAGGCTCGCTGGACCGATTGCGTATCCGCTTCCGGAGTATCCGCGGAAAAAAGCTCGGAGCATGGGACGCGTTGCGCATCTGGCGGTGGCGTCGGCGGAAAAGGCTCTTGCTGTTGCCGGAATCGATTTGAACGATCCGATTTTAAAATCGGGTCGAGTCGGGGTTGCCTATGGTTCGTCTAGCGGCAGCTTTGACGCTCTGGTCGATTTCGTTGCGATGATTCAAAACGACCAGGCCGAGCGTATCACGGCGACTTCCTATATCCGCTCGATGCCGCAGACATGTGCGGTAAACATCAGCGTTTCGCTCGGAATGACGGGACGTCTGATTACGACGAATACGGCTTGTACCGCAGGCAGTCTTTCTATCGGCTATGCGTTTGAAGCGATTCAGAACGGTGCGCAGGACATGATGCTTGCCGGTGGTGCGGAAGAGCTGAATCCTACGGAGTCCGCTGTTTTCGACACGCTTTTTGCGACAAGCGTCAAGAACGATTTTCCGGAACTCACCCCGGCGTCCTATGACCGCGATAGGGATGGTCTTGTCATCGGAGAAGGCGCGGGAACGCTTGTCTTGGAAGAACTGGAACACGCAAAGGCTCGCGGGGCAAAAATCTATGCGGAAATGGTCGGGTTCGGGACGAATACGGACGGCGATCACATTACGCAGCCGAAAAAGGAAACGATGCAAATCGCTCTCGAAATGGCCATGCAAAATGCGGGGATTTCACCGGAACAAATCGGTTATGTGAGCGGGCATGGAACAGCGACAAAACGCGGCGATGTCGCTGAGACGATTGCGACATATCGGGCGCTGAAATATCGGGCGGTTCCCATCAGCAGCTTAAAAAGCTATATCGGTCATACGCTGGGGGCGTGCGGCGCGATTGAAGCGTGGCTTTCCATCTTGATGATGAACCGGAAATGGTTCTCGCCGAACCTCAACCTGAAAAATGTCGATCCGGAATGCGCTCCGCTCGATTACATCACGGGAAGCGGTCGCGAAATGGACATTGAATATCTGATGTCGAATAATTTCGCTTTTGGCGGAATCAACACATCTCTGATTTTTAAGAAGGTCTAGACAGCGGATTTTCCGGATCTCGGTTACGGTAGTTTTCCAAGGTTTCCCGCATTTCTTCGGTGAGATAGATGACCGCTGCGGAATGAGGGAACGCTTCGAATTTTCGAATGGAAATCGGGTTTAAGATTTCTACGCGGTAATGGTAGCGTTCCGTCGGATGAGAGGAAAAGAACGGGTCGTACTTGCGGATCCCGATTTTTTCATTCCCGCCGATGTATATCGGTAAAACATCACATTGGGCGTGGAGCGCGAATCGGGCTGCGCCCTTTTTAAAATTCATCAGTTCGCCGGGGACAGTTCGTGTGCCTTCAGGGAAGATGATGAGCGAATTTCCGGAACGGATGCTTTGCGTGGATTTTTCGAGCTGCTCGCTGAACGGGAGTGAATTTGGGATATAGAGCGTCCGCACGAATTTTCGGACAAAAGGCGTTTTGGCAAGCGATCCCTTGACGATGCAGTTTGCGTCGGGAACGATCGACAGGAGAATAACGACATCGAGAAACGACGGATGGTTGGCGACGATTACGCTTGGCGGCATTTTGGAAAGCCTGCCGGAATTTTCGATGCGGAGCGAAAGCACTCCGAGAAGGCGCATTTCCCAGACAAAGATTTTAAAATAGACATGGACGATTTTCCGGGCAAGGCGTTGGAAACGGTTTTTGGAAAATCCCGAAAGGACGAAAAGCAGCGGAAATCCCGATGAAAAAATCAGACTGCAAATGCCAAAAGAAACGTAGGAAAAAACTTTGGCGAACAGTCGATAGAAATAAGCGATTTTTTGGATGGCGAACATCTAGAGATAATGTTCTAAAAAATAAAGGGCTTGTTCGGCTGCGGTGCTTGTTTCGGGAAGGGACAGCGGTTCGAGTTCGCAGACGGAATCCGCTTGCTCCGTGGAAAGGCGCAGGGCCAAGGCGCAAACCGGATTCGGGTAGGGAGAAATTTCGGAATAGGCTTCGGGAATGCGTTCGTCGGCAAAGATAAAGATTCTTTCCGATTCTTTCCCGGATAAAAGCGGAGCGGCGGCTTCTCGCAAGCCGTCTTCAAAAGAGCGGTTCCCGGAAAATATCGCGCTGTAGCCTGTCATGTTGTTTTCGATGATCGAGGCTGCGGCAACCGGAGCGTTGAATACGGACAAACTAAATTTTGCCGGCGAAACTTCGCCGGAATCCAGAATCCCGGAAGATATCTGGAACTGTCTCTGTATTTCGCCAAATTCCGACGCAAAAGTCATCGGCGCCGGTGAAAATCCATCGGAAACATCGTGTGCTACATAGGCGACCATCTTGGAAAGGTCGCTGAGACGCCTGCGAAAAAGCATTGGGACGAATGAAAGCTTGGGCATGTTTTTTTCATCGGTCCAGGCGGAATATCTTTGAATGAAGATGCTCATCTTTTTTGAAATCGGAAAAGCGTGTAGCAGTTGATGCCCAGTTGGTGATGGACTTCCCGCAGTTCCAAACCGCCGTTCTCGATGGCGTTTTTCAGTTCGTCGTAGCGATACATCTTGCTGTTGCCGTTAGCGATGCACGTAAAGTAGAGCGAGGTTGCTTGCAGGGAATACGCAGCGGCTTCGAAACGTTGCCTGTCCCAAATCGGTTCGAGAACATAGACGTCCGTATTGGCGTCTATCGACCGGGAAATTTTTTCCGAGATTTCGGTAATCTGGGAAAGCGAGAAGCAATCCAGGAACTGGCTCATCCAAACGCAATCGGCTCCGCTCGGAAATTCGGTTTCCTTGTCGAGAACGTTGCAGGAAATCGTATCGATGCGGTTTTCAAAACCCGCCTTCTTTGCGTTTTCCCGAGCGACCGCGGTTTGTCCCGGAAGATCGATGATGGAAATGTGAACATCCGGATTATGCTTGCAGCAGGCGATGGCCCATTTCGCCGTGTTGCCGCCGATGTCGAAAAGCTTTCGGCAAGGCCTTGAAAAGACGATGGGAAGCGCTTCGGGAAATGCCAGGTCCGAATAGAAATGGTCAAAGCCGAACCAGCTTTTTTTGAATTGTTCACTCGTCTTGGAAAGTCCTTCATAGACCGTTTTCCAGTCCCCGAAATGTTTTAATCCTTTTGGCTTGCCGCTTCGGACGGACTCTTGCAAATCGCTTGCGCCCGTGTAGCAGACGTCGTTTGAAAAGTCCATGTTTACGCGGGTCATTTCATCGGCAAGGATAAAGTATCCGATTTTTCCGAGCGTGTAGGCGGGTTCTTTTTCGGAGGCTTCCTTTAGCTTGAGAATTCCCATGCCAAGACCCATTTCAGCGAGAACGCCTACTCCGTAGGCCGACAGATTTAATTTATCTGCAATTTCCTGAACGGTGATTCCCGATTTGCGGAAGCGGCTGACGGTCTCTAGAATGCCTAGATCGCGCAAGGCTTTTGCCGCATGGAAGGAGAGCGGAGAAAATGCGATTTTCTGGGCTTCGAATTTCGCCTGGACGGCATCGATGTCGTCTTGAAAATAAAAATCAAACATGGCTCGCTCCAATCTTCAAACCGGAAATCTTTCGCTACTTGATGAACGCGGAATAGATGGCGCGGATGGTGTTTTCCATGTTCGCTTCGTCAACGCCGACCAGGATGTTGATCTGCGAAGATCCCTGGTCGATGATACGGATGTTGATTTCCTTTTCCGCCAGGGCGGTGAAGAGCTTTGCCGCGATGCCGACCTTGTTTGTCATGCCGTGGCCGACCGTTGCGACGAGGCTTATTCCCGGAAAGACCTTGACGCGGTCCGGGTGCATCTGGAGTAAAATGTCTTCGAGAACGGCATCCTGGACGGCTTCGAGCGATTTGGTATCGACGACGATGCTCATGGAGTCGATGCCGCTCGGGCTGAGTTCGTAGGAAAGTCCTTCGCTTTCGAGAATGGCGAGCACGCGGCGACCGAAGCCGATTTCCTTGTTCATCATGCTCTTTTCGATGTAAATCATCGAGAAGCCTTTGCGTCCGGCGATTCCCGTGATGGGGCATTCCGTCTTGTCCGGCGTCGGGCCGATGATGGTTCCCGCTTCTTCGGGGCTGTTCGTGTTGCGGATGTTGATGGGAATGTTCTTGGCGCGGCACGGGGCGATGGATTCGTCATGCAGGACGCTCGCTCCGGAATAGGAAAGTTCGCGGATTTCCCGATAGCTGACATAGCTGATGGGCTTCGGATTTTCGACGATGCGCGGATCCGTCATCAGCATCCCGGAAACGTCTGTCCAGTTTTCATAGACAATCGCGTTGATGCCGTTGGCGAGAACCGCTCCCGAAATGTCCGAACCTCCGCGGGAAAACGTCTTGACCTGTTTGTGCGGACCTTCTCCGTAGAATCCCGGGACGACAAACAGCTGGTTCTCGTCGGCAAGCGTCTGGGCGATCGTTTCGTAGCTTTTGGGCGTGATGCGGTAACGTTCGTCAAAGGCGATGAGTTCGTAGGAGTCGATGAATTTCGCTCCGAGATATTCCGCCATCAGTCGTGCGCAGAGAAATTCTCCGCGGGAAACCAGAAAGTCGATGGTGACCGTTCCGTCGTTTGCCTTGAGGCGCGCTTCGAGTGCCGCTAGATCGTCGCCGATTTTCGTGTTGAGGTTCAAGTCTTTCGCAATGTCCAGGTAGCGGTTGCAAATCATGTTCCACGGTGTCGAAAAATCCAGCCCCTTGGAAGCGAGGTCGTAAGTCGTGTAAAGCAAATCGGTCAGCTTTGTTTCTTTCGGGTTGCGCTTTCCCGGAGCGGAAACGACGACGACCTTTCGCCGGGAATCCGCTTCGACGATTGCCTTGACCTTTTGAAATTGCTTGGCTTCGGCTACGGAACTCCCGCCAAATTTGCAAACGATGCGATCTGCCATTGGAATATCCTTTTTGTAAAAAAAAGAAGTTTTTGTAAAAAATAGCAATCATCGGTAGATTTTTTGGCGCGAAAAGCGTTATGGAGGATGTGGAAATTTATAATCACCCGAGGAAATACGATGAACGATTCAAAAACTCTTCTGGATATAGCTTCGCGTTCGATGGTTCCCGTCCTTCTTTGCGGTGAATCGGGAACAGGAAAAGAGGTGATGGCGCGTCGGCTCCATATGCAGAGCGACCGTTCGAAAGGCGCATTTGTCGCGGTGAATTGCGGGGCGATAAGTCCGGGCCTTGTGGAAAGCCTGCTCGAAGGCTCTTGCCGCGGAGCCTATACGGGTGCGGTATCGAACCAAATAGGGCTTGTGCGTGCTGCGGATCACGGAACGCTTTTTCTCGATGAAATCGGAGAGCTTCCCCTTGAAAGCCAGACGCGCCTCTTGCGGATTTTGCAGGAACGCGCGGTGATGCCGGTCGGGGCGCAGCGAAGTATTCCCGTGGATTTTCGATTGGTCTGTGCGACGCACCGGAATTTACGCTCGGCGGTCAAGGCGGGGCGTTTCCGCGAGGACTTGTTTTTTCGCTTGAATGTTTTTCCGATTCATCTGCTTCCGCTTCGGGAACGTTTAGACGAACTGCGAACCATTGCCGCAGAAATTTGGAGCGACCTTTCTTCCCGCCCGCTTTCTTCCGAAGAACTGCAAAGCCTTTGCCGCTTTCCGTGGCCGGGGAACGTTCGGCAGCTCAAGAATGTCCTGGAACGCTTCCAGCTCTTGCAGAATCTCGGAAGGACGCTTGACGATGTCCTCGCTGCGGAACCTTGGGACTTGCACCCGTCTCGGGAAATTTGCGCTCGGGAACGCCGCTATCGCTATGGGAATCTGCCGTCCTGGAAAAGCATTCTCGATGCGATGGAGGAAGCGCGGAACAACAAATCCCGAGCGGCCCAGATTTTGGGAATCAGTCGGGGTTCGCTCTGCTATCAGCTGAAGAAAAATTCCCCGTGCGCGAAGCCTTCTTAAATTCTATTTTATGGATGTTCGTATTTGAAATGGAGTTCAAAGATGAAACATGTGTTTTTGATCGTTCCCGCCTCTGTCGGCGTGGATGCTTCCGCCGCAACGAAGTCCGTTCTTGATGCGGTAAGGAAAAATGTAAAAACGGTTTGTGCGTTTGCCGCCGCCGAAGAAATTCCTTCGATTCTACAATCATCGGGCGCAGACGCTTCGATGGAAGCCTTGGTCGGAAAGGTGCAGGACGCTTCCGCGGAGGCGGTCGTCGTGACGGGCGTCTTGCCGGAAAGTTCTGTCCGCAGCGAAACCCTGAATATCCAGATGGCGGCTGCCTTGGACGCCGAAGTCGTTCTGATCGCAGATACCGAGGAAGTTGGCGGCGCGGTCGCTTTGGATTTCCTCTCGCAAAAGGCCCGCGTTGCGTTTGTGTGCGCTTCGGGAGATTCGGTCTGCGAAGAGGCTGTTCAGAAAATTCTTTCTTCGGAAGCGGAACATCGAATTTCCCAGGCGGAATTTCGTCGCAACCTGATTTCGCTCGCTTCGCGAAACCTCAAGCGGATTGTCCTTCCGGAAGGAGCGGAACCGAGGACGCTCAAGGCGGCTGTCGAAGCGTTTGAAAGGAAAATCGCAGTCCCGGTCCTCATCGCCAAGCGTTCCGATGTCGAAGCGGAAGCGGCGCGTCAGAACTTGAAAATCCCCGAAGGTTTTGAAATCATCGAACCGTCTGCGGAACTTGCCGAAAAGTATGTCCCGCTTCTGGTGGAACTTCGCAAGGCAAAGGGGATGACCGAGGAGAAGGCCCGCGAAGTCCTGAAGGATCCGGTGTTCCTGGGAACGATGATGCTCAAGAAAGATGAGGTAGATGGTCTTGTTTCCGGGGCGGTTCATTCCACGGCGGATACGGTTCGCCCGGCGTTGCAGGTAATCAAGTGCGCTCCGGGTGTCAAGTCGATCAGTTCCGTATTCTTTGTCTGCTTGCCGTCCCAGGTTCTCGTCTTTGGGGATTGCGCAATAAACTTGAATCCGAATGCCGAAGAACTTGCGGGCATTGCCATCCAGAGCTACGATACGGCAAAGGCTTTTGAACTTCCGGCTCGCGTAGCGATGCTGAGTTACGGCACGGGGAACAGTGGAAAGGGCGATGACGTCGATTTGGTCATTGCGGCGACGGAAGCCGTACGGAAAGCTCGCCCGGATATTCCTGTCGATGGACCGCTGCAGTATGATGCGGCGACGACAGAAAATGTCGCACGGCTCAAGGCTCCGAACAGCGCGATTGCTGGCAAGGCGACCGTTTTGATTTTCCCGGACCTTTCCGCAGGGAACATCTGTTATAAGGCTGTGCAGCGTTCCGCTCCGGGTGTCATCGCAGTCGGTCCGATGCTTCAGGGGTTAGCGAAGCCGGTAAACGATTTGTCCCGTGGAGCTCTCGTCGAAGATATCGTTTATACGATTGCCTTGACCGCCATCCAGGCTCAGAATTAATTTATCTGTAAATTTCAAATAAAGTAATCCCTGCGCGATCCGTGGGGATTTTTTTTAGTAAAAATTTTCTTTCGGCGTATGGGATTGTCCCCTCTCGAATCGGCGACGTTATGTCGCCTTTTAGGAGGCTAGCAGAGGACTCCAAATGTCACGATTTTTCCCGAAGATTTGACTGCAAATTCCTTACCTCAAAGCGACCCTTTTGACGACTTCCGCCCGAACCGTCTTGACCTTGGCGAAGTAGATTCCCGAAGGAAGGTTTGGCAACGCAATGCGCACCGAGTTGCCGTTTACGGAAAGGCGGAGAAGCTCGCGGTCCTTCAAATCGAACAGGCGGATTTCCCGGATTTTTTCCGGCGAGTCGATTTGCAATTCGGGACCGGAAACTTTTACCGATACGCTTTTTTGGAGCTGTGAAACTTTTTGGATTGCCGTTGGATCGAACGGGTCAAAGCCTTTTTCTTCGACAAACTTGGAAACCAGATGGATAAACTTGACTTGGTAACCGATACTCGGTTCTGTCACCTGCCAGAAGTTCATCGGCCAGCCGTTGTTGATGTCCCGATACATTTTTTCGTGAGGTTCGCCGATCGGACGTTCTTCCGCAAAGCATAGCTGGTTGTTTTTGACGCTTCCGCACGACTGGTTGTCGCAACAGGCGTCCCATTTATAACCCGAATAGGGACCGCCCGCCAAATATCCGGGCGCGGGATTCCGGTCCCATTTGGAGCCGTCTTCGAACCATTTGTGATAAATGGACATGATGCTGTGGCTCGCCCCGTAAGAACCCATGTTGGTGAGATACACGAATCCGAATGGATTGACGCCGTGGATGTAATGCAGGTATTCTTCAGCTGTTCTGTGATATTTTGCCGAATCGATTCCCGAAATTTTCAGCTTGGAAAGCCTGTCGAACAGGACGCCGTATGCGGACTTGTGACCGTTGGAACCCCAGTTGTAATCCCGGCTAAAGCTCCGGTAGCCGTCTGTCGGAAAGGCTCCCATGAAATCCCCGGGCTTGTTCATCAGCGAAACGAATTTGGATTCGATATCCGCCTTGATCGTCGGGTCCGCATCGGGGAAGGAAAGATACAGGATGAACATATTGTGCTGGTCGTATCGGTAGGAATCTCCCCACCATCTGATGAGCGGAAATCTGGAGTAGTTTTCTTCGAAAAGTTTTTTGTAGGAAGCGTCTCCGGTAAGTTCGTAGAGCCGAAGCGCGGCGTTTAGGCGGTTTTCCAAACGGCTGGTCGTGTCTGTCACTTCCTGCTGTCCTGCGGCGAGGCCTTTTGTTCCGTAGGCAGCCTCGTTGTTGAAGAACATCGAGTCGGGATGAGCCTCTGCCCAGGCGAAAGCCTTGACCGCTGCGTCGTATAGCTTTTGGTAGTAGGCGTCTCCCTTGAAAATTTTTGCCATCTTGGCACCGTAGGCAAAAGCCTTTGCCGCCGAATAGGTGGCGGTTGCGTTGGGTTCGCCGTAATAGGTTCTGCCCGTTGCCGCAGACGGCGGAGAAACGCTGCTCTCTCCGATGACCGAAATCATGGAACCGTCTTCGTTTTGGATGCGGAGCAGATGTTCAAGCCCCCACCACGCTTCGTCGAGAATGTCCGGAATGCCGTTGCCGGATTCCGGGATGTTGTAGTCGTCCGTAAAGGCTTTGGGCCTGTCGAAGTAGGCCATCAGCAACGCTTCGACATAATTGCCGTTCCAGTCCGTGTATTTGTTGTAATCTCCCGCATCGAACCAGCCTCCGCTCACGTCGCGTTCAAGGCTTGCATTTGTCGAATCCATAAACGATCGCGCGTTTGCGTCTTGCGCATGGTTTACGCCGTCCGCCCAATCCGTTCCTGCATACCGGGCTTCTTTCGCCGTCCCGACCCGTTGGTAATAGAGCATCCGCACCGCGGCTTTTAGCACGTCGTTGTAAACATCTTCCCGGACTTGAAACGGAAAGGATTTTTTGGATGCGTCGGAGTCGTCTTGGATGTAGTAGGTTCCGTCTTGCGTAATCGCGCTGAAGTCGAACCACCAAATTTTATCTCCCGAAGAAGAATCGGTGACGCCGCCGTTGTGCAGCGCGGGCGTTCCGGTGAAAACGACTTTTCTTGAAGAGGTTTCCACGACTTGGATGGAATTTCCCGGCGTGTAGGAAAGCGCGGAATCGAAACCGATCTGCGGATCGCGCAGAACGGCGACTTTCGTGTCGGACGGACGATAGCCAAACTGATCGACCGTGATAAAGACGTCTTCGGCAAAGGCAAATGCTGTAGCGACCGCAGCGATAAAAAGCGGTTTCATCCAAATCCTCATCGTTTGTCCGCCAAATTTTTTGTAGCGGATTTCCTTCAATATAATTCCACAATGAAAAATCCGTTTAGATTTCGATAAATTCTTCGTCGCTGACGATAAAGTTCCAGAGCCTTTCCACGGTGCGCTCCGGGCTTTTCTTTAGGGAACATTCCCAGACGACCGCAACCCGGAAACCTTGCAGGGAAAGCTCCCGCAGCGTTTTCACGTCTCGTGCCACGTTTCTGTCGAACTTTTCGTTCCAAAATGCGGAGCGGGACTTGGGGCGCGTTGTCATCGAGCATCCGTGCTGGTGCCAAAAGCAACCGTTTACGAAAACGACAACCTTGTACCGAAGCACGAAAATGTCCGGTCTTCCCGGCAGGTCGCGCCGCTGCAAGCGAAACCGCAAGCCTCTCTCGAACAGCGCCTTTCGCACGAGAACTTCCGGCTTCGTGTCCTTGGAATGGACCGCTCGCATCATTTCCGAGCGGGTCATCGGTTCTTTCTTACGCATTTTCCTTCAGGTTCTCGTAGAACTTGGCAAAGGCGGTCATGAAATACGGCGTAACCCAGATGGCTGCGATGCCAAACGTGACGATGCAGAGAATCCACCAGCCGATAAAGCTGAGAAAAAGTTTGAACAGTTCCCACTTGTGTCCGTCCATCATTTCCCTGCTTTTTGTAATCGCTTCGGTTGCGGAATACTCGGGATGGTCAATCAGGATAAAGAAAACGAGGGAATAGGAAAATGTCTTGATGATGCCCGGGATGAGAAAAAGCAGCGACCACAGGAGGAGAAAAATCGAGGCGAGAATTTCTGTCCAAAGAACTTTTCCGAAAAAGCGGAGGCTCGTGTAGCCGAGGAGCAGCCGGGAATAGGCTAGAGGCTTTTTTCGAATGATGTCCAGAAAACAGGCAAAAAATCCGACGGTGAGAACGGATTGGACGCACGCGACGCAAAAGGAAAGCAGAAGGCTGGACGTGTTGTCGTCGAAGGGAATTCGAACGATGAGACTGATAATTTCGTATAGGAGACCTGCGATACAGGCGAAAACCCAGTTGCCGCGAAGGGCGTCTCTCGCTGCGGATCGGAGCTTTTTGCAGGAAAAGGGAACTTGGGTTTCTGTCATGGGAACCTCCTTTGCTTTTTCCCAATATAGTTTTTCTTTCGGAAAACATTTGAGCTTTTTTTTTTCATACAACAAGTCTTGAAATTGTGATTACGTCTTGTTATATTTTGAAAAGCATCATTTAGGAGGCTTTTATGAAATTATTGGGTTCGGCAAAATGTCTCTCGGCGGTCGCCTTGCTGTTTGCGGCATGTTCCGATAGCGGTTCTTCTTCGGACGGTTCGGGTTCCGGGCCAAACCCTATCGATAAAATTGAAGTCGGGGCCTGCGAAAGCATTGAAGATCCGACGTTGAACGCTCAGGTTGTCGAAGCGACGGATTCCCTCGTCCGCTTTGTTTTTGGAGTTGCGAATGCCCCCGAAGATCTCGAAGCGTTGCAGAACAGCGCCGAGAAGGCGAAATCCATTTTCAAGAAAGCGCTGGACAGTTACCCGAACAGTTGCGATGCCCAGCTGGGACTTGCCGCAGCGCAAATTGCGGACATTGTGAACAACAAGGACGTCGGCGTCATCTACAACGCCTTTGCGAACGGCAGCGAAGAAGAGAAGGCTTCTCTCTTCAACATTCGGAAAAATTATGCGGAAACGGCTCTCTCGGCGGCTGTGCAGGCGAAGAATTTGGGCGACAAGCTTATCACCGACCGCATCCAGGAAATCATCGCGGGCAAGGCGCTTCCATCAATTGATTCCGCCATCTATCTTTTGAATAATATCCGCCAGAGCAAGGATTATACATTTGCCTACGAAACAGAAAATCTGGAAATTTACCTCGGACAGGGAGAGCTCGCCCTTTCTGTCGGTACGCTGAACGCTCTCAAGGCTTTTCTTACCGTTGTTGCGTCTTTCAATCTGGATGCGTCGAGCGACCGCTCTTACGACTGGCTGGTCACAAGTATCGATTGGAACCGTTCGCATGTGAGGGACACCGTTCTGACTGCGGAACAAAAGGTCGCTTTGAAACATTACGCTTCGCTCTTTGAAAAAAGCTCTCCGTTCCTTTCCGTCAAGGATTCGTGGAAATCCGCCTACAAGTCGGTCCCGGACATTCTCGACAGCGCGATTGAAAACTTGAAGGAAAGCTACGCCTATCTGCTTGAACAGGCAGAGTCGGGAAACGCTTCCAGCCTCTCGCCTTTTGTCGGAAACAGCGAAGAATCGGATTTCTACACGGAAGAAATCGAAAAGACTTTGGACATTCTGGATTCGGTCCAGAAGGTTCTCCACGGAACGATGACGGTTTCCTATGATGGCGAAGAAATTCAAATCGATGTCCGAAAATTTTTTGACATGACGGACGGCTTCCAGAAATATCTTCCCTATCACAAATTAAATCCGATCGATTCCTGGATGGAATCGCTGACGAATCCGAACCCGAAATACATCTCGTGGATTACTGCGGAAGAATATGAATCCCGGTACAGCCTTTATGCGGAAAATGCGGTTGTCGAAGCGGCGAAAACGCAGTTGAACTTGCCCGTTACTTCGGGAGGCTTCTATTATTCCGATACAGGCTTGGAGGGCGTATGGCTGGATGTGGAAAACGATGATGAAATCTATATCGCTATCGAATGGAATGGCTGCGAATTTTCCATCCAGAAAAATGTTCTTTTAGATGAACCGTCGGCTTGGATTTCTCTGGATTCTTCGATCTGCAAAACGGAAAACGGAACGGTAAAATTCAAGGCGGTCAATGCGGATTTGCTTTCGAACCCGTTCAACTTTACGGATAAAGACGGCAACGAGACATCTTCGTTCTCGGATTTTGACCAGGATGTCTTGATGCTTAAATGGAACGATGCGGAAAAGGAAGAATTTGTCTCCTTGATCGAAAGGACGGTGATTTTCCCGGATCCCACATTTGGGGGAGTTCTACCGGGGATGGATCAGCACCGGCTTTCCGTGATTCTTGCGGGTCGCATCTAGGATAGAAAATCAAGTCCATGAAAAATTTTCTCGTCTTTGTTCTGGCCTTGGCGACATTTCTTTTCGCCGGCTGGAGCGAAGCGGGAAGCGTCCGCTGTCGCGGACTTTTTTTGTGGAACGGTCAATACGCAAGCGCGAATGCGTCGGGCTGCCAAGTCTCCGATTCCTTGCAGACGGATGCACTTCTCTTTGACGTCGGACTTCAGAGATACCGGGCAAATATCGACTGGGAAAATTTTTGGCGGCTTGAAGCGGACGCTTTGCTTGAAAAAGCGCATTTCGGCGTGCGGGGAAATTTTCGAAATCTCGTTCTCGGCGCGAACTTTTCGGGAGGCCGCGACTTTTTGCAGTCGGGAATCGTTTCGGAAATTCACGCCAGCGATTCCTTGCTCTTTCTTGGTTTGAAGTTGAAACGCGTTTCTGTCGGCGGTCTTCGGGCGACATGGACGAGCGAAAAGAAAAACGGTGTTCTCGATACGGTAAATCTGATCTATCGCGGAAACTTTTTGGGACGCGGAATCTTTCTGGGAAGCAGGCTGCGTAAGCATACCTTTCAAGTCGAAGGGAACTTTTGGAAGTCGCGCCGCGAATCTCTCGGAGATGACGATTATGCGGTCCGTGATTCTTCGAGCCTTTTCCGGTTTCGCTCCGAATATGAATACCTGTCCGACTGGGGAACTTTTTCTGCGGATTTCTTTTGGGTGAATCTGGATTCACGTTTTTTCGGCATTCGAACCGAAGACGGCAAGTCCAAGCGCTTTTCCTTTGTGCCGGTCAAGGCGGATGTGGAAGGCTTTGACGCTTCTTGGAAAAATGATTATTTGAATATTCAAGCGGGAGGACTTTTCTTACAAAGTAATTTTCCGCATCACAAGGAACGCTTTTACGAAACGCTCGCCCCCAACCGGATTTTGGACTATTCCCTGTTGCAGGCTTTTTCTTTCAGCTATTTTAAACGGGACTACCGGATTTTTGGCGAAGCGGGCGGCTTTCTGTCCTATCTTAAATTGGAGAAGGATTTTGCGTTTTCTCCCGGAAATTTTTTTGTGCAACCGGGAATCGCTGCGAATTTCATTTATGCGCAAGGCGAGCTTGACGCGACCCTCGAATCCGTGACGACATCCATCTTTTTACGAAAGACGCGAACGACTGAATATGACGGAAATTTCAAGGCTGCCGGTGCGATTGCGAATCTGTCTCTTGTGCTGAAAACGCCGGGGCGAAAATTTTTCTTCGTTGCGGATTGTTACCAGATAATCCCGTTCTTTGTTATCAAGAATCTCACAAAAACTTTGGAAAACGGCCATAAACAAAACGTCAGCCCGGGACATTCTTCGGAATCTGGAATATCATCGGATAAAAATTCATCGCTCCACAAGAAAGAGCATCTTCCGATTTTCAAGACAGGCTTTGCCGCTGACCTTTCTATCGGTTTTCATTTTTGAAACAATAAGCGAAGTGGTTTTCGTCTCCGATTCGCGGAGGATATTCTGCGCACCGGGCTTCGGCAAGTCGGCATCGGGAGGCGAATCGGCACCCTTTGACAAATTCTGACGGAGCGGGAACGTTGCCGGGAATCGGTTCCATCTTGGATAGTTCGGAGAGACCTTTGGGAATCGCAGCGATCAGCCCCTGCGTATAAGGATGTTTCGGCGACAGGATAACGTCACGGCTCGGTCCGCTTTCGACGATTCTTCCCGCATACATCACAGCGACCCGCTTGGCGTATTGGGCGACGATTCCCATATTGTGCGTAATCAGGAGAACCGCGGTCCCGGATTTTTGCGCCATGCTTTTTAGAACTTGGAGAACCACCGCTTGCACGGTCACGTCGAGTGCGGTTGTCGGCTCGTCGGCGATAATCAGTTTTGGGTTTGGGAGAAGCGCCATGACGATGCAAATCCGCTGGAGCATTCCGCCGCTCATTTCGCAAGGGTAGGCGGAGAGGATTCGTTCGATGTCGGAAAATCCCGCGGAAGCAAGTCCTTCTTGAATTTTTTCCAGAGCGTCTTTTTCGCTGCACTCCGGCAATGTTTCCCGCAGCTGGCTTCGAATGGTTCGGACCGGATCGAGCGCCTGCATCGGTTCCTGGAAAATGACAGAAATTCGATGTCCGCGAATCTTTCGCAATTCGGGAACGGAAAGCTTCAACAAGTCCGCCTTTTCAAAAATTGCGCTTCCCGAAACGACCTTGGCGGAAGGCTTCGGCAAAAGTCCGACGAGGCTCATCGCGGTAACGCTTTTTCCGCATCCCGATTCTCCGACGAGCGCAAAAAATTCTCCGTTTTGAATGTCGAACGAAACGTTGTCCGTCACTTGGACGGGATGTTCCTTTCCGAACGCGACAGAAAGATCTCGGACCGAGAGTATCGTATCATTCATAGCGGTCTCCCGATTTCGGATCCATCGCGTCGCGGACGCCTTCGCCGACAAATGTCGTGAGAAGCAGCGTGACAAAAAGGGCTAGGACGGTGCTAATCGAAATCCACGGTGCATACAAATTATTGAGACCTTGACTCATCAGTTCTCCCCATGACGGTGTGGGAGGCTCTAGGCCAAAGCCCAAAAAATCCAGGGATGTCAGGCTGCCGATTCCGCCGATAAGCGTAAAGGGGAAAAGGGAAATCACCGGGGTAAGCGCATTCGGAAGCATTTCCCGGAAGAAAATGTGCAGGTGCCCAAGCCCGAGCATTTTCGCCGCCCGGACATATTGTTGCGAACGCAACTTCAGATATTCTGCGCGCATGTAGTAGCTGAGCGAGATCCAGTTGAAAATCGCCATAATGACGATGAGCAAAAAGAAGCTCCGCCCGTAAATCGATCCGATGAGAATAACCACATAGAGGAACGGCAGAGACGACCAGATTTCAATGCCGCGTTGCATGAAGATGTCCCATTTCCCGCCCAGATATCCTTGGATTCCCCCGATGACGATTCCCAGAAAAGTTCCGAGAAGGGTCAGGAGCAGGCTAAAGCTCATGCAGATTCGAAAGCCGTGGATGAGCCTCGCGAGTACATCGCGTCCGTTCGCATCGGTGCCGAGCAGGTGGGAACGGCTCGGGGCAAATGGCGGTGTTCCGTCTAGGGAAAGATCCGCCTTGAGAGGGTCCTTCGCTATCGGGGGCATCAACGCCCAGACATTTTTTCCATTTGCCTCTGCTTCGCGGAGAAGTGTCGGGTAGTCCGGCTCCGTGGGGTAAGTCCCGCCGAATTCCGTTTCCGGGTAGGTGACGAATGCCGGGAAATAGGTCTTTCCTTCAAAGCGCAAAATCAGCGGTTCATCGTTTACGAGCCACGGCGAAAGCAGCGAAAGCGCATACGCGACAATCAAAATGCAGAACGAGCGGAAAGCCAACCGGTTCGATCGAAAGCGGTTCCACTTTTTTTTCATTTCGGGAGAAAGCGCTGGCATTTTTACCCGAACCGAATCCGCGGATCGACCCACGTATAGAGAATGTCGCTGAAAAGACGTCCAAACATCGCAAGCACGCTCGAAAGCAGGATGATTCCCATCACCACGTTGTAATCGCGGTTCACCATCGAATTATAGTAGAGAAGTCCCATGCCGTCGATGTCAAAAACCTTTTCGATGAGCAGCGCACCGGCAAAGAGAAGCGAGAAAACTTCGGAAAGTCGCGTCACGATGGGAATCAGGGCGTTTCGGAGCGCATGGCGTACCAAAGCTTCGCGAAAGGAAAGTCCCTTGGCAAGAGCCGTCCGCATATATTCCTTGCCCAGTTCTTCGAGGACGCTGTTCTTCATCAGAAAGGTCAAGAATGCAAATTCGCCAATCATGTAGCAGAGCATCGGGAGCGTCCAGTGCAAAAGAAGGTCCCCGATTTTTCCGCCGAGTGAAAGCTCTTCGAAATTTTCGGAAACGATTCCACCGAGCGGAAAGACATTGAAGAACGAACCGCCAGCCAAAAAGATAATCAGCAAAATGCCGAGCGCATAGCCGGGCATCACGTAGCCGGAAAAAATCGCCATGGAGGAAATCTTGTCGAACAGGGAATTATTCTTCACCGCTTTGGCGAGACCGAGCGGAACACAGACCAGATAGCTCAGGAAAAAGGATGAAAGCCCAAAGGCGAGCGAAACGGGAAACCGCGAAGAAATCACGTTCCATACCGGAAGCCCGTAAGTGTAGGAAGTTCCCAGATCCAGGTGAAGGACGTTCCACAGCCAAATAAGGTAACGTTTCCACGCCGGCTTGTCAAAACCGAAATAGCTCTGGATTTGCGCGATTTGTTCCGGGGAAATCGAACGGGATGCCGATGCGCCTCCGTGGGCGGATGCCGCCTGGACCTTGGCGACCATCTCCTCGACTGGTCCGCCCGGAATCAGCTGGACCAGGGCAAAGCAGACGATTGAAATCCCGAGCAGCGTGGGAATCATCAACAGGAGCCTGCGGAGAATGTAAGCCTTCATCACGGAGAAAATCTAGAATATTCCGCTTCGCCGACAGGGCTTTTCGGGGGTGGTTATATTGAACTTTTAATTGGAATCCTTGATGCAGCGGATGGAAAAAGCCCCACTCTTGTGGCCGTTTGAATAACTTATGTCCGAGTACCTGTTGACCAGATATGGGATGGGACCGTAGTCATAGTTGGACTTCCACTCCACAGAGGTCCAGAATTCTACTTCTTCAAGAATGGTGTAGAATTTTCCATTGATGGAGGAGCGGAGCCCCGCCGGGAAAGCCCCGAATCCGAAAGCGTCAGAGCCGCCTGTTTTACCGTTGTATGATTTCCAGCCTCTTGTCGATTTCAACGCATAGCCGACGGAATCCATATTGCCGATTTCTTCAGCGACAAAATTCATTAAAGAGTACCATTCCGTTGTATCGGGCAGGTGCCAGTCTTCCGGACAGATTCCGCGGACGGGATATGTCGGAGAACACGTCTTGCCATAGCCGCAGTCCTTGCCGTTATCGCTAAATCTCGCTGCTGAATCCAT
>CAVKXR010000012.1:0-21712 GCA_963660275.1 Oscillospiraceae bacterium | reverse complement strand
ATCCGGTTATATCGGTGATTTCAAAAAGTAAATCGGACTTTTTAATTTGTGGCAAATTCAATGAAGAGCAATCGTTGGTAAAGAGATTTTATCCAAGCGATAAGTTGGATATCCTAGAGGATTCCATTTTGGGATTCTTGCTGAATGATAAGCTTGAAATTACACAAAAGATTATTACTCAATCAGAGTCTCTTGTAAATGTGGGACAAATTAATGCAACATCGACAGCTAAGGAGGCTGATGAATACGCAGCCTTGATTGTTGAAAATTTAGGAACTGGTTATAAGTTAATCAATACCGGGACAATCGATCCTTATTTTGAATTTTGGGGATATCGGACGTTGACGAAACAGGGAAAACAGTTTTTGCACCCATATTTTTCAAAAGTGGAACAAAGAATTTCAGAAAATAGGCGTTCTCTGTATGCTTCGCCAAAAATCATTATTTCCAAAATCGGTTTATCGTGCGAAGCGTTTTACGATAAAAAGGGAGAATTTGCTTCTATTGATACAAATTGTATCCATTCGTTTGAAAAAAACTACTTGCCCGAATATGTTTTGTGCTGGCTTAATTCCAAATTGTACAATTATATGTTTGAATGTCTTTTTGACGGGTTGCGAATGTCCGGCGGATACTTGCTGTATTCATCTCCCAATTTGAAAAATACGTATATCAAAAATATTCCTCTTAAGCATCAGGAATTTTTTGTTTCCCTCGCCGACACGATGCTTGCCCAAAACAAAAGCCTTCAGGAAAAACGAAGTCGGTTCCTTCGCCGTGTTTCCGAAAACTTTGAAAACATCAAGATGACGACTTCGTTGGAAAAATTCGATGAACTGGACTTTAAGAAATTCCTTGCCGAATTAAAAAAGCAGAAGTTCAAGCTTTCCTTGAACGAACAGGATGAATGGGAGGCATATTTTGACAGGTACAAGTCCGAATGTCATGAAATTTCCGAAGCCATCGCGAGAACCGACCGCGAAATCAACCAGAAGGTTTATTCGCTTTACGGCCTTACCGCCGAGGAAATCGCCATCGTGGAAAGGGCGGAGTAGGCAACATTTTCCCCGTAAAATTCTAAATTTCCCGTTATGAAAAAATGGATCTGTCTTTTTGTCTTGAGCGTTGTTTCCTTGGCGTTTTCTGCGGAGTGGGCGAGCGATTACCATTCGATGATCGCTTTTCAGAAGGATCAAAACCGGGCGGGCTACGTGAAACCTGTTGCGACTTACATGGGAACGGTTCTCAACGGCAGCTGGGTTTCGAGCGCGAGGCTTGAACGCGGGCTTTCCTTCGAAGCGGGGCTTCCTTTCCAAATCGCTTTCGTGGAATCGGGCGATCGCTCGTATCGCTCGAACGGAGGGAAAATTCCGACCATTTTCGGTTCGAAAGCGGACTACGGCGTCATCGGCGGGAACGAAAATCTGCACGGGCTTTCCGTGTTCACTTTGCCGTATCTCCAGCTGGGCTTGGGCTTTTACTATACGCGCCTCGCGTTTCGCGGCATGTACTTTCCTTCGGTGAGCGAGCTGAAGGGTTACCATCTGCTCTCTTTTGGAATCCAGCACAGTTTTGGGCATTTCTTTATCGACAAGCTTCCGTCGGCGCTGAAGGATTTTGACGTGAGCCTTTTCTTCGGATACAATTCCGCGTACATCGGATACGCTCCGGACAAGTGGAGCGGTCGGATGGATTTGGATTTCGGGACGACTTATACGGCGATTGTCTTTGGATACAAGCCCGTTCGAATGGTGGAACTGATGCTTTCGCTCGGCTACCAGACGGTTTCGATGGACGCTAGCGGCGAGATGGACGCCTATGCGAAGGATGGCGCTTACCAGGGAAAAGTGAAGCCGGATGTGAGCCTTTCCGGGCGCGGCGGATTTCGGATGGGACTTGAAGTCTCGTTTGCCTTTGGCGAAACGTTCCACCCGGTCGTCGGATACAACCTGGGCGCGAACAGCTCGCTCAACGCGAACATCCTGTATTTCAAGCAGTCGTTCCACGTCGGGGAATCCGAGAAAAAGGATTCGGTCGAAGACCACGTGATCCGGGAATCCGAAGAAGATCTTTCGGCGGAAAAGTCCCGCTAAGCTTTTGCCCGTGATATTCTCCGAAGCGATTCAGAAGAGACTTTCGGAACTTCCGATGCGCCCGGGCGTTTACCTGATGAAAAACGCCGGCGGAAAAGTGATTTACGTGGGAAAGGCGAAAGTCCTTTCCCGTCGTGTCCGCAGCTATTTTGACGGAAGGCCCAAGCCGGGACATCGGGCGGCGATGCTCATGTTGCCGCATATCCGTGACATCGAATGGATTGTGACCGATACGGAAGCGGAAGCGTTCATTCTCGAAGCGAACCTGATTCGGAAGCATCATCCGATTTACAATGTGCGCCTCAAGGATGACAAGCATTATCCCTACATCGCTATCGATATGCGCGATCCTTTTCCGCGGATTTTCCTTTCGCGCCATGCGAATTCCCGCTATAAATGCTTCGGGCCTTTTCCCAGTTCCAAGGCTTTTCGGACATTGGTCGATCTTTCGGCGCGGCTTTTCAAGATGCGGGAATGCAAGCTCGTGTTTCCGCTTTCGAAGCCTCAGCGTCCCTGCCTGAACTATCACATTGGACGATGTCTCGCCCCGTGCGCCGGGCTTTGCACCCAAGAGGAATATGCGGAAGGCGTGAACGGGATGATGCGGATTCTCGAAGGTCGGCGGAGCGACCTGCTTTCCAAATGGGCGCACGAAATGGAAGAGGCGAGCCGGAACCTGGATTTTGAAACGGCGGCGAAAAAACGCGATGCCATCGAAGCGTTGCAGGCGACAAATACGAACCAGAAGGTCGATACGACGGATACGTCTCTCAAGCTCGATGTTGTCGCGGTACGCCGAAACGGAAACCTTGCGACTGCGGTCATCTTTGAATATCGCAAGGGGATTATTTTTGGGCGGCGACACTTTGAACTTGAATGCGACCAGGAACAGGACGAATCCGAAATCCTGTGCGAGATGCTTTCGACGTGGTATGAAAATGCGGAAACCATTCCGAACGAAATCGCAGTCAGCAATCCGATTCCCGACGAGGACAGGCTTCAGATTGAACAGGAGCTTTCCGAGCGGACGACGCACAAAGTAACGATTGGCGTGCCGCAGCGCGGTGAACGCGTGCAGTTTATGAAGCTCGCCCTGGCGAATGCGGAGATGCTTCTGGTGGAAGCGCAATCGGCGGTAAAACATTTTGACGAGGTGGAGCAGAGTGTCTTTGACTTGCAACGGGAACTCGGGCTTTCGCGGACGCCGTTTCGCATCGAATGCGTCGATATTTCCCATCTGGCGGGAACGCATACGGTGGCAAGCCTTGTCGCCTTTAAGAACGGACGCCCGGACAAGGGGAACTATCGGAAGTTCATCATCAAGACGGTTTCCGGGGTCGATGACTTTGCGAGTATGCAGGAAGTTCTTTCGCGTCGCATTGCACGGCTCGAACGCGAGGGAAAGCCTTTGCCGGATTTGCTTGTGTGTGACGGTGGAAAGGGACAGGTCGATGCGACATTCGAAATTTTAAAAAGCCTGGGACATGCGGAACTTCCGTTGATAGGACTTGCCAAACGCCTCGAAGAAATCGTCTTTCCCGATGACAGACCGTCGATCGTGTTGCATCGGACAAGTGCCGCGTTAAAGCTTTTGCAGAATGCCCGAGACGAAGCGCACCGTTTTGCGATTACTTACCAGCGGAGCAAGCGCAAGGAGGATTTGCGGGTCGCTTGGCTGGACATTCCGGGAATCGGCGATGAAACGCGGATCAAGATTCTTTCCCGGTACAGAAGCCGAGAAGATTTTTTAAAGGCTCCGATCGAAGATATCCAGCAGTTGTTCGGAAAAAAGCGCGGACTTTTCGTCCGAGAAAAAATTGCGGAATACGATCCGGTTGCGGAATCTTTGTAATGCGCAAAATCATCCACATCGATATGGACTGCTTTTATGCGTCAATCGAAATGCGCAGACACCCTGAGCTGAAAAACGTTCCGATGGCGGTCGGCGGAACGGTCGAGGAACGCGGAGTACTTTCGACGTGCAATTACCCGGCGCGGGAATTCGGGCTTCATTCGGCGATGTCCACCTTCCAGGCTTTTCGCCGCTGCCCGCAGCTTGTTCTGCTTCCCGTCGATATGCCGTCCTACAAGGCGGAATCCGAAAAAATTTTTAAGATTTTTCACCGCTACACGAGCCGCGTCGAAGGTTTGAGTCTCGATGAAGCTTTTTTGGATGTGACCGGAAGCGATACGCAAAACGGTTCCGCTTCCCTCATCGCAAAGGAAATCCGCGAAGCGATCTTTTCGGAATGCGGAGGAATCACGGCGAGCGCAGGGATTGCGCCGAATAAATTTCTCGCCAAGGTCGCAAGCGACTGGAATAAGCCGAATGGCCAGTTCACGATTGGCCCGGAAAACGTGGAAAGCTTTATGCGGGAACTTCCGCTCGAAAAAATTCCGGGCGTCGGCAAGGCCTGCAGTAAAAAACTCCTTGCCAAAGGCCTCGTCCTGTGCAAGGATATTCTTCCTTTTTCGCGAAGCGAACTAGTCCGGGATTTCGGGAGTTTTGGCGAGGCGCTTTACGACTTTGCCCGCGGAATTGACGAGCGGCCCGTTACCACATCGCATGTGCGAAAATCCATTTCGACGGAAAACACTTTTCCGCAGGATATTTCCGGAGTCGAAAAATGCGAAGAGGAATTGCGGACGCTCTATTTTGAATTTTTACGGCGCGCCAAGCGTTTTATCGAAAGGGAATCTAAAAGGACTTTTCCCGAATTTCACTGCTTTGTAAAAATCAAGTATGCGGATTTCAAGACGACGACGATCGAACGCTCGTTTGCGGATGTTTCGTGGCCGCGTTTTTCTGCACTTTTCCGGGAACGCTGTGATTTTTCGCAAAAAGTTCGCCTGCTCGGGCTAGGAATCCGGCTGGGAAATTCCGATTGCGACGAAAATTCGCAACAAATGAATTTATTCTAACTCTTTTTTATATTTTGATATTATCGAGGGCTTTTATGGTTCGACTGGTCGTTACATTTCTTTGCCTTTCCCTTTTTGTCGCCTGTGCCGCTAGGCCCAAGCTGCAAGAAGTCGATGTCGAATCGGAACTGAAAAAAAATTCCAGTGAGTTTACGGAACGTCATCCTGCTTCCGCCGGACCCGTATCTGCGCCCGAAACGGTGAAAAAAGTTTCCGTCCAAAAACCTTCGATTATGGTGCTTCCCGCCGGGACGAAAAATTTAAACCAGAGTCTGGAAGTCTTGAACGGGGATGCTTTGTCGCGGGCCGCAGCGAACGCTATCAACGGTTATTTGACGGAAAAACGCTACTCGGTAAAATCGATCGAAGAAACTTCGCGTCTCAACGAAGCGATTGCGCTTCAAGGTGATATTTCCAACCAGGACGAGGATTTGTCCTACATTGCGAGCCTTTCGTTCGGAGCGGATGTCTATATCAAGTTCACGAGCGATATCCATCGCGGTCAGATTCTCGCGAATTTAAGCGCTTATGAATCCACATCGGGTCGGATGCTCGGCACGCAGACGGCAACGGTCAACGACAACGGAACGCGCAAGGAAGAACTTGTCGCTAGCGCCATGCACAAGGCGATGCCCGGTCTGGAAAGAAAAATTCTGGCTTACTTTGAAGAAGATTCCAAAATCGGAGTTCCTTATAAAGTCATCCTGAAATTAAATCGGGATGATGAAGAAGCCTTGTACAATCGGGCTTCGAGGCTTTTGAAACAACGCTTTGTCAAAGTCCTGACAAATGCGATGACGGAAAAAACCGCGGATTTCACCGTCTATGTCAAATCCGAGGAATGTGCGGATGTCTATGAAGTCTATGAAGCGATTCGCCAGACTCTCGGAACTTCTTTCGCTGTAAAAAAAGACAATCTCGTTCAAAAGCTCTTGATTTTGGAACTGGATTGATGGCTCGGATTTTTTGGGGAATTTTCCTTTTGGGTTTTGTGCTGTGTGATGCGCGTGTCGTTTCGTTTGAAGCCGTGTCGAATGTCTCCGCGGAAGAGGCGGACAAACAAGCGTTGGCGGGAATCGCGCTCCAGATACAGGCTCGTGTGAATACTTCGCATCAGACGATAAAGAGCGAAGTTTCTGAAAAAGAACGCTCAACATTGCGTACAAATTATTCCGAACAAATTCATGTCCAGTCCGATGTTCTGCTGAGCGGTGCGGAACTTCATCGGGAAAAACTCTCGGATGGGCGATGGAAATCGACAGCGGTTTTTGATACGGAAAAGGCGACGGAAATCTCCCGGCAGGAACTTCGCCGGATTCAAAAGGATGCTCTGGATTTAAAAGGAAAAATGGAAGCTTTCGTCGCGCAAGGGAATTTTGACGATGCTATGCAAACTCTTGAAAGTCTGGAATTTTTGCAGGGAAAATTCCAAAAAATCTATTCCGAAATAGCCGTCTTTGAACCGCTCGATGAATCGTTTCGCTTTGGTGTGGATATTTCTCGATTAACGGAAAGTTTGGCGACTGCGATCAAGGACTTGAAAATATCTTTTGCAGGGCGGGCCGAATGGTCTGCCGTTCATTTGAACGATCCGGTTTTAATCCTTGTCAAAAATTCGCAGGGTGCTGTGGTGAATTTGGCGGTGACGGCATCGATTGACGGCAAAAGCGTTTGGACGGAAAAAACGGATTCGACGGGAATAGCGAGCTTCTTTTTGGAAGTGGAAAAACTTCTTCCGGGAAATCACGAAATCGTTTTCCGAATCCGATGCCCAAAATTCAATCGGGAAAATTCAAATCTTGAATTGCGTACAAATTATTTTTCAAAAAATCCGGTGTGCACGTTTTCATTTGTCTGCTCGGAGAATGCCGAAATCTGTGCGATAGGGGAAGAACTCCTTTTGAAAGCCGGCTTCCAGCCGAAAAAAGATGCGGAAAAAATTCGCCTTCGGATGTCTGCAAAAAACCGCGATGTCTTTGAAGGAAATTCGCGCCAAATCGTCCAAGCGGATTATCTCGTCGAATTTATCAGCGCTTCGGTAAAATTTTCCAAGCTGCTAAAGGGAACAGGAGTTTCGGAATTGCGGGCGCAAAAAAATGCGATTCAAAAAATCAGCCCTGAAGAAATTCGCTCCGTTCTTCTTCCGTTATGTAAAGGACAATGAAGGTGAAAAGATTTCTATCGTTGCTTTTTGTTTTTACGATTTCCCTGTTTGCAGGGGAGCCGAGAAACTTCATCGAAGATTTTGGAAAATTTCTTTCGGAAAATGAAAGAAATTCCTATTTGGCAATCGCAGAAGAATTGCATGAAAAAACAGGCTTTTCGCTTTATCTCTATACGGCGAGCGGAGAGATCCGGGATGCTGCCGCTTTTGCCGATTCGCTGTGTCGGGAATATGCGGAAGGGGATTCCCTGCGGGCTGTTATTTTCTTAGACGGCTCGGCGCACAACCGCGCTTTCAAAATGTCTCCGGAGGCTGCAAAGTGGATCTCGTCGGATGCCGCGGAACGCTTGGCGCAAAAATATCTGTTGCCTGAATTTCGCCAGGAAAATTATGGGCATGGAATTCTTGTATTCGGAGCGGAAATTTCTAAAAATGTCGCTCGGCTGAAAGATGTCCGCTTGCAGTCGCCGATGCCGCGCCCGACAAATAACGGAATTCCAGCGATGGCGTGGTTCTTGATTTTTATCGTACTCGCTTCGGTTATTGTCGCATACGCTTATTTTGTACGCCAGAGTTCCCAGGCGAAAAGACGTGGGAAAATTCGAGATTTCGGCGGTTTTCCCCACCAAAAGTTTAATTCTGGATTTGGAGATTAAAATGAAAAAGTGCTTGACTTTGCAGGAAATTCTCGGCTCATCGTGGGGTGAAAATTTTCACGAAGCTCTTGGCGACAATTTAAAGAGTGCGTTTTTACATGGAAACGGCCTTTATGAAGGCTTTGACGCACTTCACGAATCGTGGCAGGTCAGTTTTATTTTAAAAGATGTCCGTCCAAGCGGTCTTTCGCCGCTGCACTCTTTGAAGCGAAAAATGGATGCGGACAATTTAAAATTCGGATTCTTCTTTTCCGAAGATTTTGTACAAACGAACCGGACGGATTATCCGCTGGAATTTTTGCATATTTCAAAGAAGAACGCTCCTTTGTTTGGCGCGGCTCCGCTGGCGGATTTCATCCCGGACGAAGCGGCTTTGCGCAGCGAATGTAAGCGGGAACTGAAAAATCGAAAACTGCATTTGCTCGGGGAATGGACAAAAGTCCAGGCGGGAATTTCCCCGATGGATTTCTTTATCGAATTAAATGCGGAAGTGCTCCCGGTCCTGTATGGAATTTATTTTGTGAGCAAAGGTTGCTATCCGAAAAACCGCGAAGATGTCTTCGGGGAATTTCCGATGTTCCGAATCGAGGAACCCGCTATGAGTTTTAAGCAGAATGAAGAACGCGCCGACGCCTGCTTGGCGGCGTTGGATCAGCTGATTTCTTCGCTTTGAATTTTCTTGATCGCCTGGGGAATGTAGCGAGGAAGATCCGATGCGAGGACGCCGTATTCCGAAAGTTCCGCAGAGGCTATCTCTCCGGCGATGCCATGGAGTTTCGCTCCGAGAATCGCTGCGTCGAAAGGTTCCATCTTTTGGGCCAAAAGCCCGGCGATGATTCCGGTGAGACAGTCTCCCGAACCTGCCTTGGCTAGGGCGGAATTTCCCGTTTCGTTGATGTGGTAGGTGTTTCCGTTAGCGATGACGGTTTTGTGTCCCTTGAGGAGGACGATCGCTCCGAATTTTTGGGAAGCTTCCCGGGCTGCATCGGTGCGGTTTCTTTGAATGCTTTCTAGGTCGGTGTGCAGCAGACGGGAAAGTTCTTTGGGATGCGGAGTCATGACAGCCCGACCGTCAAACCGCAATGTTTCGGAAGAACGGGAAAGGGCATTGAGAGCGTCTGCATCGAGGACGCAAAACGTTTTTTGTTCGATGAACAGCTGGAAAATTTGATTGACAATTTCTGTCAAGTCATCAAAAGGTGTCCCGATGGCGGAAATCCCGCAGCCAAAGGCGCAAATGGTCGAAGGCTTTAAAATGTTTCCGATGACGGAGACGGCATCCTTGGAAAGAATTGGCCCGGTCTGCGGAAGCGGCAAAAATACAGCGTCTGGCATTTGGGCGGCGACCGCTTCGATGACAGGCGGAATTGCGGCGAGCGTGACGTATCCGGCTCCGACTCGAAGCGCGGACACCGAGGACAGGTAGGCCGCTCCCCGGTAATTCAGGGAACCGGCGATGTTCAAGACGTTGCCGAATGTCGCCTTGTTGGAATCTTCTTCTCGAAAAGGAAGTTTCATCGGTCGTTGTTTTCTTTTGAGAGATTTTCGAGAAAAAGTTCAAAGCGCTTTAGGTCGGCGGGCGTCGTAAGCTTGTCGTTTTGCGAATTTCCCGGCACGATATAGACGGGTTCGCCAAAATGTTCTAAAATGGAAGCTTCGTCTGTCGGTAAAAAGTCAAGAGGATTTTCGTCGATTTTTTTGTAGAGTTTCTTGAAAATTTCCACCCGAGCCGCTTGGGGCGTTTGCGCTAGATAGACATTTTCGCGAGGGATGGTCTGTTCGACTTTTTCCGATTTTACCATTTTGACAGTATCGACTGCCGGGCGTGCGACGAGACATGAGCCTTTTGTTTCGAGCGTTTCCATCACTTGTAAAATGATACTTTGCGAAATGAGTGGACGCGCAACGTCGTGGACCAAGGCGAAATCGATTTTCTTCGACAGCGCTTCAATGCCGTTTCGAACGGATTCCCAGCGTTCCTTTCCGCCGATGACGAGCTTTAATTTGTGTGCAAAACGGAAGTCCTGCAGTTCTTTTTCGAAGTGGGATTTCCAGTCTGCGGGAACTGCCAAAACGACTTCCGAGATTTCGTCCATTTGCGCAAAGGTTTCGAGCGCATAGCGGTAAACGGGTTTTCCGTTGAGCGGCAAAAGTTGCTTCGGAATTTTTGACCCCATCCGTTTTCCGAGACCTCCGGCGGGGAGAATCACCGCAAAGCTTGATTTTTTACCTGACATCTTGGACACACCTTACGGCATATCCTGCCGTCTTGAAGTTGTAATAGCGATAGCTTTCCGGGGAGTCATAGCTGAGGCTGCGGTAGTAGGCGGTACTTTCGTCCCGTTCCGTCGCTGTCCAAAAGTAGGCGTGATGCCCCAGATACATGAAATTGTTTTCATAGACGATTCCCGAAGGGAGCGCGTGGAATTGGACGCTGTCCGTGCCGTTGCCGGATGATTCGTCATCGCTTGCCCAGCCATTTTTCGCCTTGAGCTTCTCTCCGGCATTTTGTCCCAGGGATTCGATTAGGGAGGTCCATTCGGCGTCTGTCGGGAGTCTCCAACCGTCCGAGCAGATTTCTTTGGCGGTTTTAAAATCGTAAAGCCGCCCGAATTTTTTACAGTTCGAATTTTTTTTGCCGTAGCAGAGCGACCCGTTTGGCGTCGGGACATTGACGTTCTTTGTCATCCAGCGCAGGTTCCCGATGACCGTACTTGGAATGTTCGAAAGGCAGGGGCGGAACTTGGCGAAAATTTTTACAGAATCCGAGGGCATCGTAAACGAAGCGGAATCTTCCGAAAGATGTACGAGAGATTTTTCGTAGCGCTTGGGAATCACTTCGATGCGATCCGGGCACAAGTTCTCGCCAGGCTTTTTAAAAGCGATGCCAATGATTTCGCCTGCGCTGTATTCACCCGATCCGTTTGCGTTCTTGACGGACAGGGAAAATTTTCTTTGCGACGAAGAGCTTTGTTCGGAGGAACTCGAAGCGGGCATTTGCCGAGGCGCGGAATTTTTTGCGCTGGAATCTGCCGCTTGAGACAGTGCGGAAGAGCTGGAAGAAAAGTTTTTTTGAAAATGTCTTTCGGATTCCTGCGAGGAACAGGAGGCCAAAAAAAGAAAGACCAAAATCGATATAAAAAACGGCATGCGCGATTCCTTGCTTTCCCGAAAAATAATAATTTCACCGCATGGATACGTTTGGGCTGGTACTCGGTTCGGGTCATATCGGAAAAATTCATCTGCGCCACTTGGAAAGCCGCGGCGTGAAATGTGTCTGCGTCGATGGCCGTGAAAATTGCCTGGAAATGCTGCGGGAACCGAAAATTTCCGCGTTTGATTTTGTCTTGGTCGCTACGCCGGCGAGTTCCCATTTTGAATATGCGAAGCGCGCTCTGGAACTCGGCAAGAATGTCTTTGTCGAAAAGCCGCTAGCGACATCTTTCACCGATGCGGAAAGACTTGTATCCTTGGCGAAAAAAAAAGAAAGGCTATTATTCGTCGGGCACAGCGAACGTTTCAATCCGGCTTTTGAACGTTTTCGAAAAACGTTTTGCCGGGAAATTCTGCGCGGAACCTTGAAGTCTATCGATTTTGTTCGACACAATCGGTTTTCCGTTCGCGGAAGGGACGTTTCGGCGGCTCTTGACATCGGTGTCCACGATTTTGAACTGTTCGGTGAACTGAAAAGGTTCGCTCCGGGTATTTCCTGGAAAGATGTTGTGGTAAGTTTTGATTTTTCACGGGACTACGCTTGCGAGGAACGCTTCATTTGTGCGAAATTTGAACATCGGAATGGTTCGGAATTTCTGTACAAAGAACGGATGGACGCTCCGCTTGCCGTCGGTGAAGCGGATGCGATTGAAAAGGAACAGGGGGAATTTTTGGAGTTATTGAGTTTGCTCTCGAAGGAACGCTTGGAAAGAATGATGCCCGCTCTGGAAAGCGCACTTTTTGCGGTCAAGATGGCGGAAGACTATTCGACGAGTCCGAACAATGCGAAATAGTAGGCGAAAAAGAAGTCGCCGAACCGATAGACGATTGGAGCTGCAATCATCAGGAACGGTCCGAACGGAATTTCTTGAGATTTTTCCTTTTTGATTGCCCGGTAAGGAATCATCACGAGGATTCCGAGGAACGAGGCGAGGACTAGAACGGCGAAAGCCTTGCCGAATCCCATGAACGCACCGAATCCCGCGATGAGTTTTACGTCTCCGAGCCCCATTGCGTCGCGCTTGAGGATTTTTCCGGCGACAAAACCGATAAGGTAAAGTCCGCCTCCGGCAAAGAGTGCGCCAAGAAAGCTTTGGAGCGGAGAAATTCCTCCCGGAAAAAGGGACAGTAAAAATCCGACGACGATTCCTCCGATGCTTATCGAGTCCGGGATGAGCTTGTGCCTACAATCGATGGCGACGACCGGGTAGATTCCGAGAAGAAGCCAGAAAAGGGCAAGGGAATCCGCCCAGTTTTCGACGGGATCGGTCCAGGAAAAGGGAAAGTTCGCAAGCAGAAGGGCGAATGCGCCGACAAGTCCCGAAAAGGCTTCGCCTAAAGGGTAGCGGACGCTAATCGGTTTGTGGCAGCAGGCGCTTTTCCCGCGAAGGATCAGCCACCCGATGACCGGGAGATTGTACCAAATTGGAATATGTTTTCCGCAATGCGGGCAAAAGGATGGCGGTGTCAGGAGCGAAATTCCGCGAGGCATCCGATAGACGATGACGTTGTAGAAGCTCCCGACGCATGCGCCGAGAATAGCAAACAGGATTGCGGCATACCAGACAGGAATTTCTTGCATATTCTAAAGATAGTTTTGAAAATCGGGATTTAGAATTTAATTTTACCGTATAAGTTGTCTTTTCAGGAAACCGTATGAAAAAACATTTGATTCTCTTTGCTTTGCTTTTGCTGGTTTTTGCAGGCTGTTCCCGCGAGTCCGACATTCGGGTGAACGGCTCTTTGCGGAATAATCATTCCGTCGTGTTTGCCTTTACCGAACGTCCCGACAGCGTCGAAAGCTTTGTGGATTCCATCGCTTCGCTGGATTCCGTCTATACGTTCGATACGCTCACGGTGACGGTTCACGATTCCGTGTATCTGATGGGATTTCTCAAGTACAATGCGAACAAGGTTTTGCGCTATGCCTGGAAGATGGGCGATAAGGATTCGCTTTTGAGCGGGACGAATGGCGGGCTTTTTTCGTATGTCTATGATTCCGCGGGAATCTATTCGCCGCTCTTTATTGCGGTAGATGGGGCGAACGCTCGGGATACGGCGGGTCGCGGGCAGTTTATCCGGGTAATCGATACGCCGCCGGATGTCTCTGTCGCGGAAGATACGCTCTGGGTTCGCGGTGAACGCGATGCAAATATTTCGTTCTTTGCGACGGATTCGTTTGGAAAGATCGACAGCGCGTTTATCGTCCTGCTTTCCGGGAAAAATGCCGCTCTCGAAACCGTCAAGGCGTCTCCCGCCGAGGATTCTGGAGTCTTTACGGCGACGGTCAAGTTTAAAAATGCAAAGCCTCATCTGGACGCCAACAATGAAATTCGCTATGTCTATGGGGCAAAGGATGAGGACGGAAACGTTTCGACGGATACCGCCATTCTGCATTTCAACAAGATTCCGACGATCAAGCTTTTGCAGCCGGATTCCGCAAGCCGCCAAAGCATTTACGTTTCCCGTTTTGCGTTTTACTATGCCGGTTCCGACGAGGACAATCCGACGGATTTGCGCTATTCGATTCGCGTAGGAAAAAGCCCGGACAATTCGGGAACGGTTCCTGTCCTGACCGATGCGAACCTCGTCGCTTCGAATGTCAAGGAGAAAAGCTGGGAAGCGATTACCGATTCCGTCTGGAACATGGACAAAAATTTGAAAGGGCGTCTCTATTGGCAGGTTTCCGTGACGGACGGTCTGGACACGGCGACGTCTCCGACCTGGAATTTCTTCTTCGGCGACCTGAATGCGACGACGGGAACGCTTTACGGCTATGCGAAGTTCCAGGGGCGCACGGCGCACAACGGCATCCAAATCGTGATGGAAAATTTGGAAAACCAGAACTACACCTTCTCGCGGACGAACGAAAAAGGATATTTCAGCGTGAAAGTCAATCCGGGAATGTATCGGATTTACGCCCGCGATACGACAGGGCTTGGCTACAAGCGCATGATCCTCGACAGCCAGTATGTGGAAATGGGCGATGAAAGGCTTGTCGCGACGATGCTTCTTCAGGATACGATGGCTCCGAAAATCCGCATCGACAGTTACGATACGCTGCTTACGTCCCGGAGCGTCCGTTTTGCGGGAAGCCTTTCGGATTCGGGTTCGCAAATCGCGAAGGCGGTCGCCTGGTTTGACGGCAAGGAAGTTTCGCTCTCCGTGCTCAAGGTGAATGAATGGGGGATGAACTTTAGCGACCTGACCGACGGCAAACACGATTTCCGCTTTGTGGTTCTCGACAGCGCAAAAAATGTCTCGGATACGGCGAAAATTTCGTTCCGCATCAAGGCATCGTCGATTGATCTGAAGGTCAATGGCCAGGCGACTTCGATGATTTCGGAAGACGGAAGTTTCCTCTTCGAAGCGTTTGTAGGGAACGTGCTGCCCTTGCCGGATTCCGTTTCGTGGATTTGTACGATTGGAAATGCGCAATTCAAGGTTTTGCCTTCTCCGGTAGAAGGCGATAGCGTCGCCAGGGTAACCCTTTCCGCGGCGGATGTGAAGAATAGCGGAGCGGTTCCCGGAAACCTTTACACGATGCAGGCTTCTGTCCTGAACGGAACGGTCGTGGATAGCGTCCGGTTTGGATTCCTCGGAGAAAATCCGAATGTGTACTTCTTGACGCCGAAGCGCGACACCGCGGTTTCGATGAACGATCCGCTGTTCTTTAGCGTCGAATCGTTCCCGGGGGCAAATGCGACGATTCAATCGATCGGTTGGAATTGCGACGGAACACTTTCGGACGGATATGGCTGTTCCGGTGCGACTGCGGATTCGGCAACGCTCGCCTGGAAAACGGTCGGTGAAAAGAAGGTTCTAGTCACGCTGACCGATTCCGAAGGAAGAACCGCGAAGGATTCGATGAATGTGCGTGTCGTTTCGGATCCGCCTAGCGTTTCTATCAAGACCGATGCCGATACGGTTCGCCAGAAGATCAATGCGAACCTGAAATTCCAGGTCTCGGCGTCCGACAAGTTTGGAACGGTGAACGCCTTGGAGTGGGGATGCGGAACGAATGCCGCGAAGATTGTGTTTGATTCTTCGGCAAGCATCCAGCCGGGAAAGAATGTTTCCGCAGAGATGAACGTTACGCTCCCGAAAGAGGAGACGAACGCTTACAAGTGCGTTGTCCGGGCTACGGACGATGATGGCGAACAGGGCTTCGATACGCTGTATTTCCGGGCTGTTCTGGACAGGCCTTCCATTACGCTCTTTACGTCGAGTGCCGATGTGAAAATCAATTCCAAGGTTCGCTTTGCGGGTTCGGCGGTCGATACGCTCGGAACGATTGTCGGATACGAAATGTATTGCGGGACGAGTGCGAAAAATCCGTCGTGGATTCCGATTTCGAAGCCCGATACGACTTTGACGATGCCGTCTTCGGCGTGCAAGTGGTACTGCGTGATGCGCGTAACGGATGACGACAACTTGACCGCGATGGATACGGCGATTTACAACGTTCTTTTGGATCCGCCGACGGTGAGGGTCAGCGAGGATACGCTGACGGTGAGCATCAAGGATACGGTTACGCTCGATGCGATTGCAAACGATAAGCTGGGTTCGATTGTCCTGTATGAATGGAGCTGTGGAAATCCCGGTGTGGCAGGAAACCGCTTCGTCTCTTCGACGACGACGCCTCGCTATACGGCTGTCATGCCTTCGTCTCCGGTGAACGGTTACCAGTGCATTATCCGGGTGACGGACGATGACGGCAACACGGCAAACGATACGACGAAAATTTCTGTCCTTCTGGATCCGCCGACGGTGAAGGTCGCTCAAAAATCGATAACAGCGCGTCCGGGATTCCCCGTGCACCTGAATGCGACCGCTTCCGACTGGCTTGGCTATATCGTGAAGCGCGAGTGGAGCTGCGGCGGTCCTTCCGAAATTGCGAGCAACTGGAAAAAGGTTTCCGATTACGATACGACTTGGACGACTTCCAAGAATCCTTCGGCTTTGTACTATTGCGTGGCACGGGCGACGGATGACGACGGCAATACGGCGGAAGATACGGTTCGCATCTCGTTTACGACGGAAATTCCGGTTATCACGGTCGATCACGATTTGGTCTATATCCTTGCGGGAACTTCGACTGATTTGACAGCGCATGTGAACAAGGCTTGGCAGGGCATCAAGCGTTACACATGGACTTGCGGGGCGAAGAATTCATCTGCGCTTTCGGACACGTCTTCGAAGAACGATCACCATGTCTGGTGGGGAGTCGATTCGGACTATTCTTCGTCGGATTTCTACTTCTGGGATACCGATGCGAAAGGCAAGGCGGACAGTACGGTCATCAAGCTTTCCAAGGCGAACGATGAATTCCTGTGTATCGTCTTTGCCGAAGAGACAGGGACAAATTTTGTCGCAACCGATACGACGGTGATTCGTCGGATGACATCGCTCCCGGTGGGCGTTATCTCGATGCCCGATACGGCTTACCTGTGGAGCCTGGATTCTTCCGTTTCGGATATTGCCAAATACTGGTATATGCCCGAGTTCGGCGGAAGCGATTCCAAGCTCGGCACTTTGGGCGACAGAAAGGCGCAGGCCTTTTACTGGAATTTCAGCAACGTGAGCGCCGATTACTGGTATGAAGGAAATTCGGACGGAACGCTTGACACGAACATCGCGGAATTCAACACGGCGTTCCTTCGGCAGTCTGCGGAAGGTTCGATGACGGTCCAGCTGAGCTATTACGATTCTTCCAAGGTCGGCATGGACCAGAATTTTGTCGATAGGCATCGGGCGGAAACGGTTTCCAAGACGGTTTATTTCCGCAAGGCGTGGAACAACATTTCAAGCGCGAAGGATTCGGTTTTGGAAAAGAGTACGGACGCGAATGGCCCTGCGATTGCCTACTGCAAGGATCGCCTTGTCGTCGCCTATGTGAAGGAAGACGGCTCGGTCGCGACGAAATATCGGAACGGAACAGGAGCTTCCTGGACGGCGTTTGGAAGTCCGAACATTTCGAATGTCAAGGCCCAGACGCTTAACATGGCGTGCGACGGAAACGACAATCTCTATCTTTCCTTTATCGATTCTTCGGATGCAAAGGGGCATGTCTATAAGTCCGCGGGTTCGACCGGAACGTGGACGGAACTCGGTTCGGGATTGGGAACGAATCTTTCGATGTTCAAGCTCCGAATCAACCCCAAGACGAACAATCCCTCGGTAGCGTGGATCGGGACGGTCAGCGGCCAATCGGATGTCGCCCGCGTCCAGGACTATTCCTCTTCGTGGGGGAGCGCTTTCAATCCGCTCTATTCTTCCGGCTGGCAAAACCGCGAAATCGATATGGCTTTTGATGATTCCGGAAACCGTTTGGTCGTCGTGACGGGCTATGCTTCGGAAGATTATCAAATCTACTACTACTATATCCCGAGCGGACAGACGAAGACTTCGAGCCGGGGCAATTACACGATTGCCATCAACGCGGAATCCATCCAGGCGTTCTATGCGAACGGTTACTACTATGTGGGCTTCCGCAGCCGCGACGACGACGGCCTTCCGCGCCTTTCCCGCGCACCGAAAGGTTCTGTCGCTTCGAGCAGAGCGTTCTCGACAAGCGGAACGGAATTTGAAGCGTTCGGGCATCGCTGCTTCAACACGTTTTTCACGGTCGATGGAAACGGAAATCCCATCTTAGCGATTGATGATGCCTACTTTGCGCGAAATTCGCACGTCCACGTCTATCGCTACACGAACCGCTGGCTCGAACTGGGCGAAAACGAACTGCCCTACTTCAAGAACCTCTTTGCTGCCGCCAACTCCTACTATGTCCGCGGATTCCGTCCGCAGCTGGTCGTGTCGCCCAGCGGAAAGATTTTCCTTTCGATGCGAGCGCAGGAAACGGCTTCGAGTGCCGCGTCAAATCTTCCGGGGACGAAGAACGGTCCGCTGGTCATGGAATTCCTGGGGGACAACTGGTGATGAAAATCGAAGTGGCGGCGATTTGCGATGCGGCGACCGATCAGAGCGGAAAGCTCAACATGCTCGGCGTGTTTGACTACATCGAAGCGGAACTTCCCATCGTCATTCCGAGATGCTCCGCCGTCTTTCGGGTGCGCTATACCCGGTCGGAAGTTTCACCGCACGACCTGGAAGTGACGATTACGAATACGCTTGACGAAAAGGAGCTGATTCCGCCGATTCGAAGCTCGGTGAATTTTCTCCCGATTCCGGACGGCATGGATTCGGCTGCGGTCAATCTGATTTTGAACATGAACCGGATGCGCGTGATGGACGGTGGAAAGTACCAGCTCCGCTTGAGAATTGATGAAGTTCTTCTCGAAGCGACACTTCCGATTTACGTCCACGACTTGACGCCGCAGGAACCGAACCCGCTAGCGAGCTGAATCCATTCGCTTGGTGGCAATTGCGCAGACAAAAGGTTCGGGAAGCGGCAGCGCAAAGTCATAGAGAATTGTTTCTCCGATTTTTTCGGGAATCACGCTTTGCGGAAGAACGTCTTCGAAGAAGGAACCGCCTTCGCACTTGAAGAGCGCTTCCTTGCGGCACCACAGGCGGTAAAACTCGGCGAGGGAAGCTTCCTCGGAAAGACCGCTTCGAAAGAGAGCTTCTTTTTCCTCGCTTGAAAAGAAACGCTCCGCGATTCGGAGGGTTCTCGGTCGGAGCTTTTCCGTATCTACACCGACCCGAAGAGAAAACGAATAGGCGAGAACGCAGACGCCCTTGCTGTGGGTCCAGTTCGCATCAAAGCCGCAGATCGGAAATTCGGGCCTTCCGTTCGGTGCTGTCGAGATATCCGATTCGGAATGTTCCATGCCCGAAGCCTTGGACAGCTCGGAAAGAATCGCCTTGCGGTGGTCTTTGAGCGGCACGAGGCACCAGAAAACAGAGCCCAGAGGCGTTTTCAGTTCGTGATGTTCTGCCATTGCGTTAGAATATAAATTTTCTAGTTTGATAGCCATGCGATTGCTGGTGATTTTGGCTGCCCTGTTTCTTGCTTCCTGCGGGAGCGTGAATAACGGTTGGCTTGCCGATGGCGGCGGTTACATGAAGCTTTCCATCGACGGAATCGAGTATCGGCTGGATATCGCACCCGATGACGGCGATGTCCGCTTGCGGGTAAACAAGCATTTCGTCAGGTTTCTCGGAAAGGATGGGAAAGGAACGCAGTTGCAGATTCTGGTGAATAAGCCCGTACTCGGGAAAAACTCTCCCCAGACAAATCCGAATTATACGTTTCTCGTGGTAGAGGGAAGCGCACCGGCGCACATTATCGATGCCGATTCGAGCGTCGTCGTTTTTGACCAGAAGGATTCTTCGCTGTGGAGCGCAGACCTGCACCTGGTTTTTAACCATTGCGGAATCGAGGAATGCGACACGTCGCGGGTTCTTGTGACCGGAAGGATGCGCTATTGGGTAAATCCGGACGATTATTGAGGAAAATCCCTTGACAGAAACCGAAAAAGTTTTTACTATTGGGAAACCCTACGGACGATTAGCTCAGCTGGTTAGAGTATTACCTTGACATGGTAGGGGTCACTGGTTCGAGTCCAGTATCGTCCACGAAAAGCTCCGTTAAATGCGGAGCCTTTTTGTTAGATGGCGGCGAGGGTTGCGAATTTCAATGATGAGTTTGGAATTTGAAGCATTTTTTATATTTGTAGATTATATGCTATAAAGACCTCAACGACTTTATCTTGATGCCGACGAAACCCGAAATGGGAACCGTTTCTGCCGAATCTGCGCATAAAAATTTCGTAAAATGACAAATTTTGTCTATTTATAAATTTATCTTTATAGAAGTCCAACCATAGGAGCGTTATGGATTACGAAGCTAATTTTCAAAAAATTTCCAAGATACGGGCTAGGACGGATGATAGACTAAAATTTATGGTAAAACACTTACTTCATCGGCGCTGTGATGAACAAAACGCTGCGTTTGTCTGGAGCAAGGAAAATGTCCAGAAACTCTTGGCGATGAACGAAGCCTTGATGGATCTTGGCCGAAAAGGCATCGAAGCGCTTGAACGGGTCTATTGGGATTTAAAGCGGATGATTGATTCCGGAAAAAAAGATTATGTTGGTTTTTGTATTGACGTCTCGTTTTCGTATGAAGGGGACTGGGAGGATTTCGGGTATGACATAGGATGGTTCTTGAATGATGATCGGCTGGTAAAGTTCGGGGCAAATGACGAATGGCATGATTTTTCGCATGCAAAGGAAATGCTTTTTGACATGAACTGGAATCATTGCGGTTATAGCTTTAGAGATAGACCAGAATTTGCCGATAAACATATCTGCTATTTGATGTATAAATTTTTTTCCGATGGTACTTACAGTTTTCAGGACGCTTTGAAGATGGATCCGGATATGTTTTGCTATTTCATCGAAATATCGATTTAGGTGATAATTTGTATCGGTTTTGATTCCTGGGAGGGTTTATGGCTTTACACTTGAAATTTGCGCTGAGCTTGGAAACGATTGCGGACGAGATGATTGATAAGGTGGCGGAGGAATGGACTTCTCCGTTCGATGCGCCGACCGTTATTTTTTCGGAATACAAGCTGGAGCAGTGGTTCCGCTTGCGCTGGCTAGAAAAGCGAGGCGTTCTTGCCAATCTGAACAGGAAGTCCATTGACAAGTTCCTAATGGAAATCTTGATCGGGGATGATCCGAAGAAGAAAAAGCTTTCGGCGGATATGCTGCGCAACGTGATTCTTGCCTATTTGCAAAAAAAAGATGAATCGGGCAAGGCGAACTTTGAAAAGTTGGATGGACAGGTTTGCCGGTATCTGCTTGCCGGTGGGGATTCTGTCGATGAGCATCGTCTCTTTGATTTGGCGAACAAGCTGTCTGGACTTTTTTTGGAATACGAAACGAGCCGTCCGAGCGCCTTCTTGAGCGGTAAGCCCGGCATTTTGGACTGTTGGAAACAGGGAAATCTGAAACCGTTCTTTGTCGATAAAAACGGTCGGGAAGCGGAAAACGAAGAATGGGAGCGGAACCTGTATTCGGCGATTTTTCACAATTCCGAAGACGGCGATTCGCTGCTGACAAAAGTTTTCAAGTCGGCGGAAAATGAATTTTTGACATTGCCGTTTTTGTACGAAGACTGCAAGCGAGGCGGCGGTTTTCACATGAAGTCGAAACGACCGGTTTTTATTTTAGGTCTTTCGGGAATGGGACAGTTCTATCGCGTTCTCTTTCAGGAATTCGCCAAGGAACACGAAGTGTATGCGTATATCCAGAATCCGTGCATGAAGTTCTGGGAAGATCTGGAGTTTCGGAATGCGCATTTTGACGAAAAGTTCGCACTTGACGAAGCGTCCGAGGAACCGCTCAAAGAAGATGAAAACAGTTTGCTCCGGGCTTGGGGGCGAGCAGGTCGGGACAGCATTAAGCTCTGGAGCTTGGCGGACGATTATCGCGGAGGTTTCCCGGATGATGTGGTGGAACCGTATGCAAGGGAAATCGGTTTCCGCGATACTTTTTTACATGAACTGCAATGGATGATTGCAAATCGCACGAACCAATCCGAAAGGCTTTCTTCTCTTTCAAACGACGGAAGCTTGACGATTACGTCGGCGCCGAACCGTATCCGCGAAGTGGAAAACTTGCATTCGGAAATTTGCAAGCTGTTGGAAAAGGGAGCGTCCATCCGGGATATTCTTGTGGTGTCTCCGGTC
>CAVKXR010000011.1:0-21756 GCA_963660275.1 Oscillospiraceae bacterium | reverse complement strand
CGTGTCTGTGTCCGCCGCGGCGGACGGGCACGGGAATGACATAAACAGCGTGGCCTAGGGGGTGGTTGCAAGGTAGGGGGATTATCAGAACTTAGAGCTGAGATTTTAGAACTTAGCCAATAGTTGAGAGGATTCTGTTCGCTTCAAATTCCCGCTTTCCGTATCCCTCGTACCGTTTCCCAGAGAAGCCTAAACGTCCTATGTTCCAAGAACTAAGATCTATCCACTAAGCTCTGACACGCCCCGGGCCGGGTAGGCCTCAAACTAAACCCCCAGCGAATCCGCCGGAGCCTCGGGGGTGCTGACAGCCGAAGAATCCGGAACGCTCGCCGGATGCGGAGGCACAACCGTTTCCCCGTTCAAGACCCTTTCCAGAATTTCCGCGGCCTGCAGAAATTCATTGGAATCCGAGCAGCTTTTCGTTCCCAAGATTTTTTGCAGATACTGTTTCTGGAGCGGGACATCGCCCTCTGTCGCCGCAAGGCTGGAAAGCTTGAAAAGAGAAGCGCATGTTTTGGGAGCGTCCGGGAACTGCTTGACAACTCGACCGAACACGACTTTCGCCTTGTCCTTCTGTTCCGCGTCCGAAAGGCAAACGCCCATCCAGTAAAGAGCGTCGCTCGCGACCGTTCCCGTCTTCGTCTCTTCATAGATTTGCTTGAATTCCGAATAGGCGAGCTTGATTTCCCCGCGGTGGTAATCCGCCCGAGCCGTATTGAACAGGGAATCAAGCATCTGCAATTTTTCTGCGGAAAGCGTTGCGCTATCGGCTGGAGCCGCAACCGTCTGGCCGTTCACGACAACCTTTTTCGAGAGAATCTTGTCGGATTTTCCAAGCAAAAGGTCGAGCCTGTAGAGCAATTCTTCGTGATGGCTGTCGGCGCGGTCGCCCATGTCCGCCACCTTGGAAGAAAGCATCGCTAACTCCACTTTCATCCGCTTCTGGACAAGTCCGAGCGAATCGACGATTTGCGTCAGGGAATCCAGCTTTTTCTGATACGCTTCCGCCGAGGCGACCATTTCCTTCTTGACATCGCCCTTGACATCTTCGCCAACCGCTTTCATTTCCTTGGTGCGGAGGACGGTGATGCTCGAACAGGACGTAAGCGCAAACGCAAAGAAGAGCGTTCCAAAAACAAGTCGTTTCATAGAAACCTTTTGCCGGGCCGAAGAATTACGACCCGACTTTCCTTACTTTTTAATGTTGACCTTGAAATTCGCCCGACGGTTCTGCGCATAGGCTTCTTCCGATTCCCCGGCGACTTTCGGCTTTTCCTTGCCGAAGCTGACCGTTTCCATGCGATCCCCGCCGACGCCGTAAGCCGACAGAAATTCCTTCACTTTCATCGCGCGCTTGCTGCCGAGCGTCATGTTGTAATCCTCGGTGCCGCGAGCGTCCGTATGGCCTTCGACGACGATGACGAAACGCGGTTCCTTGAGAAGGATGTCGCCAACCTGCGTAAGGACTTCCTTGGCCTTTTCGGTCAATTCGGAACGGTCGAAATCAAAATAGACGTCATCGGACATCAACTGGTTTATCATCTTCTCGACACGGGCACGCTCCGCTTCCAAACGTTCCGCTTCAAGACGCTCCGATTCGAGTCGAGCGCGTTCGAGCGAATCCGCTTTCGCCTTGGCTAGTTCCGCAGAATCCGGCGCGGGCTGAGCGGCGACAGGTTCTTCCTTGACAACCGGATTTACGGGCGGCTTTTTCTTGGAGCAGGCGACAGTCGAAAGCGCAGCCAAAGAAGCCAAAGAAATCAAGAGGAGCTTTTTCATGGTTACCATCCTTGCGTTTGTTGAGAATTTTGTTTTTGACGTTCCGGGGAATACCAGGACCACGTGGGAGACGTATTGTCCCCGCTGTTCGTAATGCGCGTCACGCCGGAACCGTCTTTCCGCATCATGTAAATCTGGTGCGAACCGGAGCGGTCGCTCGAAAACGCGATGAGCATTCCGTCCGGTGACCATGTCGGGTGTTCGTTGTTCCCCGCGTTGCTGGTCAGCTGTACAATGTCCGAACCGTCGATGGCGCATGTATAGATATTCATCTTGCCGTTATCCATCGACGTATAGACGATACGGTCGCCCACCGGAGACCACGATGCGCGTTCGTTGTAGTTTCCCATAAAGGTGACGCGACGGACATCGCTAGCGTCCTTTCCCATCACATAGATCTGCGGCTGCCCGCCCCGATCGCTCGTGTAGAGAATTTCCGAGCCGAACGGGCTCCACGCGGGGCTAACCTGGGACGCACGACCGAACAGGAGCTTTTGGCTTTTTCCCGTCTTCGGATCGCCGAGGTAGAGCGTCGTCCGATTTTCGTGAATCGAAGCGAATAGAAGCTCTCCCGTCTTCGGGTTTACCGCCGGGCTAAAGGTTTGGGACTTGTCCGGAAAGAGCCGACGTTCCCGGCTGGAATAAAGTTCCCGTTCAAAAAGCTGCGCCTTGCCGTTTCGGAAGCTCACATAGACGATCGCCTCGTTGTCCTTTGTCCATGCGGGCATCGTGTTGATTGTCGTATCATGCGTCAGCTGGCGACGGTTATAGCCGTCATAATCCGCAACGACAATCTGCTTTTTCCCGTCGATCTTTGACACCCAGGCGATTTGCGTCGAAGCGATTCCGTATTCACCCCAAAGCTGTTTCACGACCTTATCGACAAAATCATGCAGCGCCCGTCGAATGTCCTTCTGGAGTACCGTATAGGATTCCCCGAGGAGAAGATCCTTTGTCTGCGTCGCGTAGAGATAGCACGAAAGCTTCACGTTCGGACCGGGAACATCTTCGAGCTTTCCCGTCACGTAGAACTTCGCACCGCCGCGAACGAACGTCACCATCTTGAAGGTCGGGCTTTCCACCACGGAAAACCGTCCGGAAAGTTCAAAATCCCGCTTGACGATTTCCTCGGGTCTCGCCGAAAGAGCCTCGAACTTTTCGGTCTGCTCGAAAGGCACAAGACCTATCGGCATCGTATTTTCGACAGCGATTCCCACATCGACAGAAATCGTATCGATGACGGCAAAGGCTCCGGTAAAGGCGGCGAGAAAAATCAGGACAAAAGAACGGAATCGGAATTTCATCATGGCAATAATACAAAGTTTTGATTTCCGGGCAAAGCCCTAGTTCGGCGTAAAGTTGAAATTGAGCGAAAGAGCCGGCGCCCGGTAATTCGGCGGAAGTTCCGGCAGCTTGGAAATCCGGATAGCGCGCATCGAAAGATGATCCCAGGTCTTGTTCCCCGACGACCTCTTGAGCGAAATGTCCGTGATGCTTCCGAACCTATCCACCGTAAACTGCACCGAAGTCTTCGTCGATTTGGCGACGTTCAGACCGGACGGCGGATTGAAATTCTGCATGATGATTTGCTTTAGGCGTTCGAGATAGACCTGCATCAGCGGGTCCATATCCACATAGCCAACGGGATTTAATCCCGATTCCTCGGCGATGCTTTCCGGCAGGTCCATGTCGTCGGGAAGGTCCATGGATTCCTCTGCGGCTTCTTCTGGGACCTCTTCGGGAACAGGTTCCGGCTCGGGGGCGGGCTTTTCCTCTTTCGCCACCTTCGGCTCGGGCGGAAGCTCCTTTTTGACTTCGGGTTTCGGCTTCGGTTTGGGTTCTTCCTTTCGGGGTTCCTTCTTCTCTTCGGGAGGCTTCGGCGGAGGAGATTTTCGCACTTGCCTAGGCGCGGGTTTCTTCGCCTGCGATACCTGCACGAGTTCAAAGACTTTCACCGGTTCCGGTTCCTTATCGAAGCGGATACTGTTCGCCGCGACAAAGCCCAAAAGGATAAGCGCATGGAACACAAGCGACACGACGACAATCTTCACGATGACGCCGTTCCAGCCGCTTTGAAAAAACGGGGACTTTTGTTTTTCCCTACTCGCCATACCTACTTTTCGTCGTCTCCGGGAAGGGTCAGAAATCCGAGCTTGGTCACGCCCGCATTCTGTACAAGCGAGACAACCTTCATCACCCGACCGTAATCCACCGATTCGTCCGCATTGATGACAACCGCCATATTTCCGTCCCACAGCGACTTGAAGACGCTCCCGAAATCCTTCGGGTTCACCTTCATGTCCGCGATATAGACTTCGTTCTGCTTGTTGATGGAGACCTTCAACAGCTTTTCCTGTTCCATCGTCGGCGCTTCGGCCTTCGGAAGTTCCACCTTGATTCCCTGGCTCATCAGGGGCGCGGAAATCATGAACACGATGAGAATCGAAAATACGACGTCAATCATGTTCGTCAGATTCATTTCCTGATTAATCGTTCTGCTACGGCTGCGTTTCACAAATCCTCCTAGCCGGCGACTTCTTCGAGGGCGAGCAGGTCTCCGCGCTTGAAAAGGCTGAGCATCCGGCTTCCGAAGTTGTAGTAGGCGATTTCGTTTTCACCGGTCCGGGAGACAAAGATGTTGTAAGCGGCAGAAGCGGGAATCGCAACGAGAAGCCCGGCGACAGTCGTGATCAGAGCCATCGCAATGCCCGGAGCGACGACGGTGAGATCCGCGGAACCGTGCTTTCCGATTTCAAAGAAGGCGACCATGATTCCCCAGACCGTTCCGAGAAGCCCGAAGAACGGAGCGAGGTTCGCACACATGCCCAAAAAATTCACGTGGCGATTTTCGCTCAGGCGGATTCCCTCGATCGAACGCTGGATGGTATCCTCCAAAAGGGAAGCCCGGTGCTGGATGGAATCGTAGCTCACAAAGCTGCTGAACTTGGACGCTTCGATGAGAACTTCTTCGGTGAGACTCTTGAGCGCGCTGTCCCCGCTCGAATCGCAGAGTTCCTTCAAATCCACGAAGCGTTCCATCTTTTCGAACTTGTGGAAAAACTGGGCGTTTGCCCGCTGGTTCTTGCGGAAAAAGACAACCTTGACAAGAATGATTCCCCAGCAAAAGAGCGACATAAACGCTAGGATGCCGAGAATGATCATCGTCGCGACATCGGAATCGCGAAGCATCTGGACGACAGGCAGATCGAGCATGGAGCCTCCCAAAAAAAGTCGCTACCCAATTTAGAAAATTTGCCCAGGCAAAAATGTTGTTAGATTTCGAAACATGAGACTAATTCCGAACCGCCTTTGGACTGACGAAGACGAAAAAGCGTTTCCTTCCGTCGTCTTCCACCTCCAAAAAGACCATCATTTTTTGCACCTCCGCTTCCAGGTCACGGAGCCTCGGGAATGCTTCGCGGCAAACATTGAAAAGGACGGTGAAAACGCCTGGGAAGACAGCTGCGTCGAACTTTTCGTCAAGGCTCTCGATTCCGAAAACGAATACATCAATTTCGAGTTTACGAGCAAGGGTTTCTGCTACGCGGCCCGCGGCAGGGACCGTATTCACCGGAAAGAATTCCTTCCGACGCAATACGCCCGAATCCTGCGCACGGTAGAAGCTCCCGTCTTCGACGAAAAAAGCGTCTCCTGGGAAATCAAGGTTTCCATCCCGGCATTTCTGCTCGGAGTGCGAAGCCTCGCCGGAGAAGAGATTTTCGGAAACATCTACAAGTGTGCAGACAGCTCCCGCCATCCGCATTACCTGTTGCGGTTTCCGATCGTCACCGAGAAGCCCGATTTTCACCAGCCGAGATTTTTCCGCAAGCTGCTCTAGGATTTTCCGTGAAACGCTTCGCTTTCTGGACTCTCGCCCTATCGACGCTTCTTCTTGCCGAAAACTCTCCGTATGTTCCGTTCGGAAAGCCCGGCTTCCTCACATCCTCTTTCGGCGAGAACCGCGGCACGCGATACCATGCGGGAATCGATTACTCGACCGACATGCGGGAAGGCTTCCCGGTCATCGCTCCCGAAGACGGCAAGGTTTCCCTGGTAAGACTTTCGCCCTACGGATACGGCAAGGTCGTCTATTTCGAGGGAAAGAGCGGTAGGACCTGGGTTTTCGCCCACCAGAGCGGTTTTTCAAAAGCTCTCGATTCGCTTGTACGCGACACGCAGGAAAAACTAAAAAAGAACGACGTTTCCATCGCAAACCCGAAAATTCCCGAATTTCACCAAGGCGATACGATTTCCTTTACGGGAAGTTCCGGCATCGGAAATCCGCACCTGCACCTGGAAATCCGCCTAGGCGATAAAATCGTCAATCCCTGCCGAAACGGAACGCTTTGCATGGACACCCTAAATCCGCTTATCCTCGGAGCGGCGGTTTTTCAAGGAGAAGCGGTCGCCCTTTCCGGCGAAGAAGATCTCAAGGCGGGCTGCCTCGAAATTCCCGACATCGAAAACTTCGCGGATTCGCTCCGGTTCGTTTTTAAAATCGCCGACTACAGCCGGGAACCTCTCGAAAACCCGATGTCCGTCCGACGCGTCACGCTCAGGAAAAAGGAAAAAATCATCGACGAAATCACCAAGGACACGCTTTCGTTTGCGGACATGCTCCGGATTCGCGAAGAGCTCCTCTGGGCGGAAGAAGCGGATACCGCCGGCGACTGGCATTATCTCCCACGAGGATTTTCCCGCTCCCCAAACGACACGCTGACGCTCGAGACGGAAGACATGGTCGGGAGAATTTCCTCGCGAACTTTCACGTTTAAGAAAAAATGCGACGGTCCAAAACCCGCGATGCATGGAAAATTCCAGTCGCCCGAACTGTTTTCGTTTTTGAGCAGGACATGGCTCGGTTTAGACCTTTGTCGTTCCGATTCGCAAGCGGTAAAGTTTCTGGTCTTCGAAAAGCGGAAAACGCCCGTAAATCTTTGCGAAGAATTTCCGGCAAAGCCTCTCACGCTCGGCGAAGTTTTCGGGAAGCATCCGAAAGCGACAGCGATTCAGGTCGAGCGGGACGGTCACATCGACACGATAGCCATCCAGAAAATTCCCGCAAGACGCAAGAACTTTTCGTGGAAAATCGACGAACGGATTTTTCCCGTCTCGGAAAAGATTACGGGTCTAGAACCTGTCCCGTGGACGCTAACGCTTGCCGTGCGACAGATGAAGAACGACAGCGTCCCCGCCTGGGAATTTCACCCAAAAGGGCTTCATTTTCTCGGTTCGTGGCAAGTCGCTTTCGATAAAAGCATCGCCCCAAAGCCGCTCTATTATTTGGGCGAAACCAGCCGCCGCTGGTTCCTGTTCAGCAAGCAGTCGGAAAGAAAATCCGAACGTTCCACCAGCGCAAACGAGCTTCGCGACATCGGATTCATCGCAGACACGACCGCACCGGAGTTAGGCGAAATCCGAATGGACAAAGCCTTTATCGCAGGACATGAACAGCCGGTCATCCGCATCCCGATCATCGAAAAGGAATCGGGTATCGCAAACGGCAACGCCATCAAGGCGTATTCAAGCGAAAAAGCGTTCATCTACGCGGAATACGATTCCGAACCGCGCGAAATCGTCCTTATCCAAAGCGATCTTCCAAAAGCAGGCGAAACCTTTTTTATCTCCATCCGCGACGAAGCGGGAAACCGGAAAACATTTGAAATCCGCGTTCCTTCGCCGAAAGATTCGCAATAAGTTTTTAAATTGAAAACGATGGTCAACGATCCCTACATTCTCGTAGCCGACAAGCAGTCTCTCGAAAGCCTTATCGAGGATCTGTCGCACTATGAAATCGCGGCGGTCGATACGGAAGCCGACTCCATGTATCACTACTCGGTCAGGCTTTGCCTTGTGCAGATTACCATTGGCGAACACCATTACATCGTCGATCCGCTGGCGCCTTTCGATATCCGTCCCATCTTCAAGACCCGCGCGATGAACAACATCATCCTCCACGGAGCCGATTACGATTTGCGGATGCTGTGGCACCGCTTCCGGTTTTCGCCGAAACATGTTTTCGACACGATGCTCGCGGCAAAGTTTCTCGGAGAAAGCGCGCTGGGCTACGCAAGCTTAGTCCAAAAATATTTCAACGTCACGCTCCCGAAAGACAACCAGAAATCCGACTGGACCGTGCGCCCGCTTCCGACCGACATGTGCGAATACGCCATCCACGATACGTTTTACCTGCACGAACTCTGCGCCATCCTAGGCGAAAAGCTCCAGGAGCAAAAAAAGTTCGGATGGCTTCTCGAAACATGCGACGACCTTATTGAAAAGGCGAGACAGCAAAAACCCGAAGATCCCGATCGCTGGCGAATCCCGGGTTCGTTCCGCCTATCCCCGAGATCGTTGAACATTCTGAAAGCCGTATGGACGTGGCGCGAACACGAAGCGGAAAAGTTAGACAGGCCGCCTTACAAGGTTTTCGGAAACGAATTGATGCTTGCGATTGTCCGGTCCGCCTCGTATTCATTCCCAAACGTCCGCGAAGATTTTCTCCCCAAGCTGCCGCGCAACTTTGTCGGAGAACGCAAAGTCAGTTTTTTTGAAATGCTCAAGCGTGCGATGCGGATTCCCGAAGACGAATGGCCAGAGGCTAGCCACCGGGGAAAGCATCCCCTGGTAAGCCCGAGCGGAGAACTGATCGATTCGCTCAAGGAATGGAGAAACGAACGCGCCGCGGAACTCAACTTCGACGAAGCGATGCTCGCCAACCGCTCCCAACTGATAGCTCTCGCCTCCCCGATCGGGGAAACCTGGGAAGACCGCTACGACGCCGCCCATCTTTTAAACTGGCAACGTTCCGTCTGGAACGATATTCTGAGTAAAAAACTAACCCGCTGAGGTTCCCATGGGAAACATCGGATTTTCCGAACTGCTCCTTTTGATTTTCTTGGTCCTTCTCCTTTTCGGAGCCCGCCGCATCCCGGACCTGGGAGCTTCTATCGGCAAGGCGCTCCGGGAATTCCGCAAGGCGAACAGCGACGAACCGCCAAACGAGAAAAAAGCCGACAACAAAGAAGACGCGGACAAAAAACAATAGGCTTTGCACTTGGAAATTTCCGAGCATCTCCGTGAACTTCGGGCGAGGCTTCTCGTCTGCCTGGTATTTTTTATCGCCGCATCGGGAACGGCTTTCTTTTTCGCTCCGAACCTATGGCACCTCGCTGCAAAGCCTTTGTCTAGCGCCACTCCGGTGACGCTTGCGAACCTGTCACCAACCGAAGGCATTTCGGCGAACCTGCTTCTCGCCTGCCTTGTCGGAACGCTCGTTTCTGCTCCCGTCATCCTCTACCACGCTTACGCCTTTTGCGCCCCGGCCATTCCCCGGAACAGCCGCAAGACTCTTTCGGGATTCGTCTTTGCCTCGACATTTCTGTTTTTTGCCGGAGCGGCGTTCGCCTACTTCCTTTCGATTCCCCTCTTGTTCGCTTTTCTCGCCGAATATTCGGGCATGGCGCTCCAGCTCTGGTCTCAAGGCTCCTACATCGCGTTCCTCTTCCGCTTCGAAATTCTTTTCGCCCTGGTATTCCAGATGCCGATTTTTGCCGTATTTTTCGCTCGAACAGGAATTGCCAGCCGAGACTTTCTTTCTCGACATTTCCGTCTCGTCATTTTTCTGACCGCGCTTTTTTCCGCGATTGTCACGCCGCCGGATATTTTTTCCCTGTTCTGGATTGCCGTTCCCATTCTAACCCTTTACGGGATAAGCCTTGTCGCCTACCGGATTTCATGGAGGAAAAAATGACTGCGGAAATCGGTTTCTCGGAACTGTGTCTGCTGATTTTTTTGGCGCTCGTGCTCGTATCGCCCAAGGACGTCGGGAGAACTTTCGCCGCATTCAAACGGATCAAGGGCAAGCTCTATCGGCTAAAATTCGACCTGGAGGACGAGCTGATGAAATCGGTTTCAAACAAAGTCCAAAAGGAAAATCCGGACGAAGTCATGTCAGAAGAAAGCCGATGGATAGTCCAGGCGATTCAAAATTTCGAACCGTTCCGGACGGCAAAAAAAGTCGCCGCATTCTATCCGCTTTCGAGCGAACCGGATATCCGACCGGTCCTCAGGCAGCTCGCCGCGGAAAAGCGACTGCTCCTACCGCTCACACGCGAAAACGGCCAGATGGATTTCGTAGAAATTCACGACCTCGAAAAAGATCTCGCCGAAGGTCGCTTCCATATCAAGGAACCGAAAAGCGCCCTTCCCGTCTATTCCGAAGAGATTCCGCTAGCCCTCGTTCCCGGCACAAAGTTTTCCCGCGACGGAGGCCGCTACGGACACGGCAAGGGCTATTACGACCGTTTTCTTTCGCGGCATCCCGAAACTGTCAAATGCGGAGTCGCATTCAGCGCCCAGGTATCCGAAAAAAACTTGGAACGAAAGCCGCACGATATTCCGATGAACTATATTGTAGCACCCCGAAACGCCCAAAAGGAGATTCCGCATGTGGAAAAAACAACCGTTTCATTCTAGCCGCGAATGCCGCGACGATTCATCGTTCGACAGCCCGCGCCGCGACATCTCTTACGGACGTTCTCCGCGACTTGCCAACGAAAGCCGGCCAAAACCTTCCCAGGTAAACCTCGCCCTAGGCGATGCGGAAAGCTCCCCGCAAACCGCGGTCGGCGGAATCCGCGAAGTCACGGAACTCTTGACCAATTCCCCGATGCGCCTTCACCGCATTCTCTTCCGGCACAATTCGGGAAACCCGAAACTCTATTCCCTGCAAAAGCTCGCCAAGAAAAACCACATCCACGTGCAGCAGGTAGAAGCCCGCATTCTCGATTCCTATGCGATGCCAAACCAGGGAGTCGTCGCTCTCTGCAACGAAAAGGAGCTGCTCCAGTGGGCAGACGTGAAAGAGGAATTTTTCCAGGCGAAAGAAAAAGGCGAGCGGAAACTGGTCGTCGTCGCAACAAATATCGAAGACCCGCGGAATCTCGGCGCATGCATCCGGTCCGCCCTCGGTCTCGGAGCGGACATTTTCCTCATGCCCGCCAAAGGGATGTGCGGGATCACCCCGACCGTCGCCAGGGCTTCGACGGGAGCCATCGACAAGCTGCGCATCTGCCGTCCCGAAAACCTCGAAGCGGCCATCGGCGAACTGAAACAGGCAGACTATCAGGTTCTCGGTCTCGATGCCGCGACAGAAGTTTCCCTCGTCGATTATCCGTTTGGCGATAGAATCGTCCTTGCCGTCGGCGGCGAAGATGTCGGACTGCCGCCGTTTGTGCGAAAGCAGTGCACCGATGTTCTCCGCATCCCGATGCAGCCCGATGCGCAGTCCTACAACGCATCCGTTGCCCTCTCCCTCGGACTTTACGAAATCGCTCGCAAGCGCATCTAGAGGTTTCGGTGGAAATTCCCTGGGACAATCCCGAACTTTTCCGCCTCGTCGCTCTTGCCGTCGAGCGAAAAACGGACCATCTCAAACTTTCGGAACTTCTCGCGAAAAGCCCTTTCGCAGAAATCCGCGGACCGGTCCTCGACTACATCGCGCTCGTTCCCAAATACCGAAAAAAATTCCAGACGGAAGCATTTCTCGCTTGCGACAAGCTCGCCCTGGAACAATCCACCGCGAAAGACATCGGGACCTACAAGGCGCAACTCTTCCCGAAGATAAGCACCATCGACGACCTGTGCTGCGGTATGGGCGGAGACAGCTTTTTCCTTTCCAAGGAAACGGAAGTCCGCGGATACGACATTTCTCCGAAACGCGTCGCCATGTACCGTTTCAATACACGGGCGATGGGTTTCGAGCGAACAGCGGAAATCGCAGACGTCCGAAGTGTCAAGAACCGCGGCGAATATTTTACGATCGATTCCGCACGTCGAGAAAAGCTCGGGGACAGCCAGCGAAATTTTTCGGAACTGACACCGACATTTTCGGAAATTCTCTCAATCGCGAAGCATTATCGGGGAGGAGTCGCCAAGCTCCCGCCCGGATATCCCACCGAAGAATTTCCGGCTGATACAGAAATCGCCTACTTGGGTTCCCGAAACGACTGTCGCGAATGTCTTGTCCTTTTCGGTGAAATGGCGCGAAACCCGGGAAAAGTCAGAGCCGTAGCAATCGACGCATCCGGCGAAGCGCACGAATGGATTTCAGACTTTTCTCTTTCGAAAATTTCCGAACTTTCCACCGGGCCGCTCCGGGAATTCATCGCCGAACCGATTCCCGTCCTTGTCCGAAGCCATCTATTTTCCGAAATAGCGCTCAAGACATCCCCGACGGCAAGCCTGCTTTCTCCGGGAATCGCCTATGTCACAAGTTCCGAACCTTTAGACAAGTTCGCATTCCACAATTACCGTGTCCTCGGAAGCGTCCCCCTTTCCACAGGAAAAGTCAAGGCTCTTCTCAAGGCACATGACATCGGGAAACTCACGCTAAAAAAACGCGGAATCGAAATCGTCCCCGAAGCAGAAATCAAGCGGCTCTCTCCCAAAGGCTCTGGAGAAGGAATCCTTTTTTACACGCGGATAAATGGCGAAAAGACCGCAATCCTCGCTGTTCCCGCCTAACCTCGATTCAATTTCTTATCTTATCGGATTATGGTAAAACTTGACCCCACATGGCTAAAACTTCTAAGCGACCAGTTTGAAATGCCGTATTTCCAGCATCTCAAGGCGACGCTTATCGAAGAGAAGAAAAAGTACACGGTCTATCCTCCCGGCTCCAAGATTTTCGCCGCCCTAGACGAATGCCCCGTCGACAAGGTCAAGGCGGTCATCATCGGACAGGACCCTTACCACAATCCCGGACAGGCCAACGGTCTGTGCTTCTCTGTTTCCGACGGCATCGAACCGCCCCCGTCGCTCGTAAACATCTTCCAGGAATTGCACGACGATCTGGGGATTCCCATTCCACAAAGCGGCAACCTCGAAAACTGGGCGCATCAAGGAATCCTTCTTCTGAATTCGAGCCTGACCGTCCGCGCCCACCAGGCCGCATCCCACTCGGGGATCGGCTGGCAGCAGTTTACCGATACCATCATCGAGCGGATTTCCGCCATCAAGGAAAACCTCGTATTTCTTCTGTGGGGAAACTACGCCATCCGCAAGAAAGCCCTTATCGCACAGGATCGCGGGCACCTGATTCTCGAAGCACCCCACCCGAGTCCGCTATCCGCCTACCGGGGATTTTTCGGCTGCAGGCATTTCAGCAAGGCCAACGCATTTCTCAAAAGCAAAGGCCTAGAAGAAATCAACTGGACACCTTGACAATTTATCCGATATAAAATATATTTGTGTCGCAACCGGGGATATAGCTCAGTTTGGTAGAGCGATAGGTTCGCAATCTATAGGTCAGGGGTTCGATTCCCCTTATCTCCATAAAAGGTCCGCAACAGCGGATCTTTTTTGTTTTAAGATATACCCAAAAGCGATGTTCGCCTTTTGGGGAGTGTTATCATAGCTGACGAATTATCTCTTTTAAATAGACACTCTTTTAATCGCAGTATGCAAATTAAAATTCCCCATAAAAAAGACCTCCGCTTCGCGGAGGCCTCTAAGGAGAAAGATTTTCAAGATTAGTTTTCGTTGTTCTGCATTTCCATCGTTTCGCGGTCCATCGTGTGCTGCAGGTATTCCTTGAAGTCACGGTCGATGTTCACCCCGTCAAACTCCGCGGCATCGGCATCGAGAACGAAAACCGCACTCGGGTTATCGAGCCAGCCGACAACGTCAACGCCTTCGAGAGTCATAGACTTGTCACCCGCCGCCTTCGCCACATATTCGACAACGCTCTTGCCGACCCAGCCCTGGCCACATGCGCCTTTAACCAAAACGGCATCCCCCTCGTCTTTCACGATGCGAAGTTCTTCGTTAAAGCCGACCGTGCAGACGACATCCGTTCCGCCTTTCGTTTTCGTCAAATCGATATCGCCCTGCTTGGACTTCACGTTTTTCGGAGCAGCCGTCGCAACGACAACCATCAGCGCAAGAAGGCAAAACAAAATTTTTTTAGTCATTTCACATCCTCGAATAGGGAAGAAATCTTTTTACAGTCTATCCCAAATATATCCTTTATTTTGCCCAAACGACAAGATTTTTTTCTTTTTATATTCGCTTTTATATGAAAAAAATTGTTTTCACGCTCTTTCTCCTGGTTTTTCTCGCCCTAGGCCTTCTCTATTTCGCAAAGGAAAGGATTTTCTCTCCCTCTGGCAACAGCCAGGCAACATTCCAAGTCGAAAGTGGAGCCTCCGCGACAAAAATCGGAAATGCGCTCGAAGCCCGCGGACTTGTTTCGAGCGGAAAGCTTTTTGCGTGGTGGTGCCGCTACAAGAAAACCTCGCTCAAAGCGGGATGGTACGATATCCCGGAGAAGACCAGCATCGCCGGTATCGTCGAAATTTTCTCTGCGGGAAAGACCGCAGTCCGCAAGGTGACGATTCCCGAAGGACGCGCTTCCTGGGAAATGCCCGCCTATTTCCGCAAGACGATTCCCGGATTTGATTCGACCAAATGGGAAGCGATCGTCCATGACCCGGACTTTGCGCGAGAACTCGGTATCCAAGCGGCAAGCCTCGAAGGCTACCTACTCCCGGACACCTACCCGATTGAAATCGGGGCGACGGAAAAGGATATCGCAAGGCAAATGGTCCGCGCAAATAAAAAGCTCCGCGAAGAAATGGAAGCGAAGGAAAGCCCGCTCTGGAAAGAACTCGGAAACTGGCACAGGATTCTCACGCTCGCAAGCGTCGTCGAAGAGGAAACAGGCAAGACCGACGAACGCCCGCTTATCGCCGGAGTTTTCATCAACCGCCTGCGGCAAGGGATTCCCCTCGGAGCGGACCCCACGGTCCGGTTCATTTTCCGGAACCTGACAGGTCCCATCTACAAAAGCCAGCTTCAAAGCGACAACCCTTACAATACGCGGCGTTTTCCGGGACTGATGCCCGGTCCGATTTCCAATCCGGGGCGCAAGGCTGTCGAAGCGGTCCTCTATCCGCAAAAGACGGATGCGCTTTACTTTGTCGCCAAGGACGACGGTTCGGGGACGCATTTCTTCGCCAAGAGCCTTTCGGAACACAACCGCTACAAATCGCAAGCGGCCAAGAACCGCGGCGAATGATTACCAGTTCGCCCCGACCTGGAAAAAGAGGCTGAAATCGCTTATGTTTTTCAGCTTTGAAAAATCGCTCAGGGAAACGATTCGATGCAAACCTAGGCGGAGGTCAAGCGTCCGGTAGGCAAAACGAGCCATCGGTTCGAAAAGCAGGCGGTTCGCCTCCAAATCGACAAAAGGATTTTCTTCGAAATCGCGCATGTAGGAAGCGAAAATCCACGCTCCGAAAAAGCGTCCATGCACACCAAGGCTAGCCCGGGCTGCCGCATAGTGGTGGGTCGCAGTTTCCAAAAAATTCCAGGAAGCGCTCCAAGGGGAAAGCGCCGGATGCATCCGAAACAAAAGATCCACCGCCCGAATCGTTCCGTCGCTCCACGTAGCGAGCGGGTCGGGATAGACGTAGCCCTCGCCTGATTCCCGGCGGATGTGAATTCCCGCCAACGCTCCAATTCCCAAGGAGAAAAAACGGGTCGGAGCGAAGAATTTCTGGGCGTCCAAGTTGGAAGCGAGGTAAAGCGGAGCGTCGCCAGTTCCGTCAGTCAGGTTCACCGAACGAAATCCCAGACTGCCAGAAATCCGGTAGCCGCGGTTGCCAAACCATTCTTCAAACCCATCGCGACTGCGTACAAACGAAATTTTAGGATACAGGGTGTTTACAAAAAAAGTTTCCGCTTCGTGAAATGTCCTGAGTTCAGATTTTCCGAGGAGAACATCCAGCGAAAAGTCCGCCAGGGAATCCTTCCAGGCAAAGCGCAACTCCGCATCGTTTTCCCGAACTTCCCGAATGCGCAAAGCTTTCGAAGCTTCCGAAAAATAGCCGCGGAGCGGACGCAGCCTAGAAATGTTTCCCCAGACAGAAAACTCTCCGCGATAGCCGAAGAAGCCGCGCATCAGAAACCCGGGCCGGACCGCATACGAATACTCCCCGACATAGCCGTCAACGGAAAGCGCATATTCAAACTGGTTTACAAAACGAAAATCCAGCCCCGCATACGCCAAAGGTCCCGTCAAATTGGAACCGAAACCTCCGACCCGAAATTCGAGAATCGATGTCGCCAATGCGGAAACTTTTGCAACCCCTGCGGAATCCATCTGGACCAACACGGAATCATAGAACGGCGAATCGGCGATGCGTTTCAGGAAATTGCTCGGCGCGTCAATGCCCGTATCGGAAGAATTCCAGCGAGCCGAAATGTCGGAATAGTAGAGCGGAGAAATCTGTTCAAAGGAAGGCTCGATTTTAAACCGCGGAAGGATTGAATCCGACGGTTCGGGAGGCCGGTAGGTTCGCGAAGCGAGCGGGGAAAGTTCACCCTGCTTTCTTTCCAAGTCCGAATATCCCGCCTGCATCCATCCGAGCGGAGACGCTTCGGCAAACGAATGGGGACGGACAACGACCAAATGTCTCCCCGAATCTTTTTGGGAGCGGAAAAACTTCAAGGCGTTCTGGAACCCGGCTGCGGCAAACGGTTCTTCCCGAAAGCCGTCATCCCGAACCGGGTAAGCCATGACATAGACGGAAAACGCAGACGAGTCGTCCGGTAAAAAGAATGGACACTTCTCGCCAGAAGTTTCCGAAAACGGGAGCGTTTCCATCACCGTCGAAGGCACGAGTTCGCCCGCTTTACACGAAAGTGCGGAAAAAGGAATCACCGAAGAATCCGTCCGGGTCAAAGCCTCTTGCAGCCGAAGCCGAAAAAGCGAATTTTCCAGGAAAGCTTCATCGATTTCCAATGATTTGGGCCGCAACCTGGCACGTCCTGACGAATCCCCGAAAAAGGCAAAGCGAAACGCCAGCGCAGGCGCCCCCGAAAAAGCAACCGGCAAGTTGGGCCATCGCCGTTCTGGCATTTGCGGCAAAACCTGCGAAACAAAAAGCGTATCGGTCAAAATCCTCTGGATTTCATCGAGTTCAAAACCCGAAGCCCAGAGCGACCCGACAAAGGCGCCCCACGAAGTCCCGACTACGGAATCCACCGGTATGCGGTAATCCCGCACGGCATACAGAACGCCAAGCGAATACCACGGCGAACGGCTCCCCCCTCCTAGATAAAGAACTGTCTTAGAAAATGAAGCCGTTTTCTTTTGGAAAAGCAGGGAGTCGCCTTCGGCAAAGGAAAGCGTCAGAAACGCAAAAAGAGGAATCCAGATATTCCTGAAAAGGCGCATCGCTATCCCGGACTAGGCTTTCGGCGATTCAAAGATTTTTTCAAATTCGCCCGAAACGATTAGCGGTGCGAAGCAAGAGTCGACATTAAAAACGTCCCACATAGGAACAAAGGACTTCCTATCGTCAGCGAGAACAAGCCTTTGGGTAACGATGGCCCGGAGATTTGCCGCGAGTGAGGCCCGGACGAACTTCCTGTTTTCACAAGAGTTCGAAGAAGAAAGATAAGCCAGGACGTCCCGCACAGATCCTGCGGTATATGTGGCGACGACCAACGCTCCCGAAGCGGCGGCCTCTAGCGCCGGATGCAAGGCTTTATCGTCTAAGTCCCCGAGCCAGAACAGGTCCGTCCCCGATCGGATTCCCTGCCGAATTTCATCTTCCACAGAAACCTTGGAACGTTTCCGCACGACAAGGCTTGCCCCCGTCCGAATTCGGTATTCGGGATGCGCGTCCAAGAGAGCTGCCCGGAGCGTTCGCCTTGAACAAAGTTCCGAAACGAAAGCGGATGCGGTCGTCGTCTTTCCCGAAAGCTTCGGTCCCGCAAACAGAACAAGCCCGGAGTCCGCTCCAAGCAAGTTCTCCGCCGCCTCGGGGAAAGCCAAGGCAGAAAGTTCCGGAGCGTCCATTCCGACAGGCCGCAAAACGGCCACTTTGCCAAAAGCTTCGCGAGAATAACGCACACGCCATTCCGTTTTTGCCCAAGGTCCGCCGCAAAACGAGCCGCTTTCCCCGACCAGGGGACCGAAAAAGCTTTCCAGTTCGCCAAAAGAGAGCTTTTCCGCATTCGGGATATTTCTCACGCGCCCCGCGATGCGAAGCGTCGGGACAAAACCCTCGGCTAAAATCAAATCCACCGCTCCGACTTGCAAAGCGTATTCCAGAACGCCATCCAAAGAATTTGCCATATACTATTTCCTATTTGCCCGGACGGTAAGCGGCAAAACGGCGACGGTTCACGGAATGCCGCCAAGCGTCTTCTCCGCGGATAAATCCCGAATCCACTAGATTTTGCAGGGAATCGTCGAGCGAAAGCCCCTGTTCTTTAGACATTATCGCTTGAGGCAACCGGGCGAGTTCCTTCTGGCGGATAATATCCGAAACCGAAGCGGTCACCTTCAAGGCTTCCACGGCAAGAACCCAACCCTGTCCCTCGATTACGGGGAGCAAGTGCTGCACGACAACTCCTTTCAGTTCGTTCGATAACGCAAGCGCCAATTCCTCTTCTCTTTCCCCTGCTTCGGAAAGCAAGCGGGAAAGCAGACCGTAGATATCGTTTCCCGTCGTCACGGCAAAGACCAGGACGCCCGAAGAAGCGGCGCGCAACAGCTCCCAAAGTTCATCGATAGATTCCAGATGGTCGAACAGGACGACATCCGTCCCCGCACAGACTGCCTCCCGAACCGCTTCGGTCCCGGAGCGAACATGCAATCCGACTTCCTTTTGAAGAACCATTCCGCGGTCGCTTCGAAGCACGCGTTCTATCGGTTTTTCGACCGTCTCCAAAAGAACATCCCTGCTGTCCAGAATCGCTTTGCCAAAAGCCCCGAGAGACGTCGAACGTCCGCTTTCCGAAGATCCGGCGATTAGCACAAGCCCGCTCGAAAGCTTTAAGAAATCCTCACAGAACGCAGGCAGGTACAATTTTTCGAAAGAAATCGCCGTCGAAGAAATCAGGCGGATAGCAAGCGCGGGAACCGTTTCGTCCCACGTAACCGCCAAGCGGTTGCGACCAGCTCCCGAAAGGGCAAAGGACTTGCAGAAATCCACTCCCACCGCAGGTTCGTATCCGTCCGCAAAACCGCTTTTCGCTTCGGAGAGAAAGCCGGAAAGCCTAGAAGCATCGCAAGAAGCATCGCTCGCATAGACAATCTTTCCAAAGACGCGAAACGCAATCCGCGATTTTTCGGAAAGATAAACGTCCGTCGCATTGAGCTTTCTCGCAAAGGCGAGAATCTGCGAAAGGGAATTTTCCATCGAAAGGCGCTCCGGAATTTCGACAGAGCCTTCCCCGCTTTCGATTTCAAAACGGTCCGGCAAATCTTCTCCCGAATAGGAAACGTCTTCCTCTGCCTGGAAAACGGCAACCGGTGCAATGCTCGTCTGCTCAAGCCCTGCGATTTTTTCAATCTGGACACTTGTCGCACTCGCCTGCCCGTAAGGATTGTTCCCTTCAAGAGCTATCGGCGTTTCAGCGGGTTCGGCCTGCGGAGCCGTTTCGGCAATAGGTTCTGTTCTCGGAACGGGCGTCGGAGCTTTCGGCGCAGGGCGTTCGAACGAAGAACCGGTCGAAGCCTTGGATTTTTCCGCGGCGTTCAGCTTGACTTCCAGCTCCCGAACATAGGAATCCACCGCATCATAAGTCGTTTGATCGAGAATGCCGTTTTCTAGCAGGATCTTTCCCAAATCATGCGATTCGTCAATTTTATCCCAAAACTCCTGGATCTGCGCCTTTGTGACCAGGTTGTTCGAAAAGAGGACCTTTGCCGTTATCTGGTTTCGTGTCATCATACAAAATCCCTGCGGCTAAACCACCAGCTGGAAATGGCGAGGAAAACCCCGATATAGCCGATTGCGTACAAACTATTCCACAAGATATAGTGCGAAGGAAGAGCGATGCCGTGCACGACATAAGACGCAATGTCAAAGCGATACAGGCCGGGGAAAACGGCATGGACGATTTCCGCAGCCTTTTCCATCACGACGCTTTCCGTACCTTCCACCTCTCCCATTCGACGGACAAAACGCACCTGTTCCATCAGCTCGTCCGAGAGCCGACCGGCGATATAGACGCCTATCGTAAAAAGCGCGGAAAGTACCGGAGTAGAGAAAGTCGAAAAAAGAAGGGCGACTGCGACGACAATCGCCATCTCCCAAAAAATCAGGAAGACCGCCCAGAGAAGCGAGAGCGTCGGATTTGAACCCGTCCATGCGAGAATCGCGTAATAGACCGACGTGAGCAGAACGAGGTGAACCGCCACGACAGCAAGCAGTCCCAGATACTTTCCGATGATGAAAACCGCCCGGCTGATGGGCTTCGAAAGAAGCGTAAGGACCGTCCGCCCCTGGATTTCCTTCTGGACAAGGCCGATTCCGACAAAGACCGAAATCAGAAGTCCCGAAAGCGACATGATGCTGAGGGTTGTCGATTTTATCACGTAAGAACGGTCAAAAACAGACCATTCCCCGAGCAAGATGCTGAAGAACGCAAGCGCAATCGCGAGGAAAACGATGTTGTAGAGAATCTTGTTTCGCACCGACTCGCGAAAAGTGTTCAGCGCGATGATTCCGATATTTTTAATGTTCTGCACGAGCGATTTCCTCCGTCAAGACATCTTCGAGACTTGGACGTTTGTGTTCGACGCATTCCACGGGAAGTCCCGAGCGAAGGCAAAAATCCAAAAAGCCGTCACGCGCGAGCGAATCCCGGCAGACCCATTCCCGCGGAGTCGTTCCCTGAGGCTTGACACCGTCTGGAAGATCCGATTCGGGGATGTCCGCTGCGACATGGACGTGATATTCCGCAGAAGCGTTCGACGTAAAGTCATCGACAGTTCCCTCGCGGACAATTTTTCCGCCGACAATCATCGCGACGCGGTGGCTGATCGTTTCGACATCCGACAGCAAGTGGCTCGAATAGAAGACCGTGACGCCTTCCCGGTTGAGCGAAAGAATCGCTTCGCGGACATCTTTTCTGCCCACGGGATCTAGCCCGCTCATCGGTTCATCCAAAATCAAAAGTTCCGGTTTCGAAAGAATCGCCTGGGCGATGCCGACACGCTGCATCATTCCTTTCGAATAAGTGCGAAGCCGCCGGTTGATCCAGTCCTTGTCCGCGTTCAAAAGGGAAAGCGCCCAATCAACCCGCTCTTCCAGAAGACTTCCGGAAAGTCCGCAAAGTCTCCCGTAAAAGCGCATCAGCTCGCGCCCCGTCAAATAGTCGTAAAAATAGGGCTGTTCCGGCGAATATCCCAGATGGCGGCGGCTTTCCACGTCCGAAGGATCCCGACCGGCGACCAGGACCTTTCCCGAATCCTTGCGGAGAAGTCCCGTCAAAAGCTTGATCGTCGTCGATTTTCCCGCACCGTTCGGGCCGATGAAGCCGTAGATAACGCCTTTCGGAACATGGAACGACACGCTAGAAAGAGCCTTTTTCGGGCGCAGGAGAAAACTCGAGCGATATGTCTTCTGGAGATTTTCGACCTGTATCATTTTTCGTCCTCTTCACCCTTCGCAATTTTTTTCAGCGTCTTGCGGTTGAAAACGTAATAGAGAACGGCTCCTACCAAATAGACGAGCAGCCCCGCATAGAAGAAATAGTTGAGGGAGGAGACGGGAAATCCCGGAAAAATCCGGTTGAGCAGCGGATGCCCAAAAAAGTACATCAGAACGAGAAGGACGCCCAGAATCCGAAGCGCATACGTCATTCCAACTTTCTTGTCCATAAAAATTCTCCAATAAGAAACCTTTCTGAGAAAAAATACACATAAAAAAAGAAAAGCGTTAGGCCACCTGAAAATTTCGCCCGGTATTGGCTAGGATTCGAGAGTGCAGAACTTAGGACCGAGATCTTAGTTGATAGTTATTAGTTGATAGGATTCAGGAAACAGGAATCAGTGGATAGCAGTTGAAATGGGACACGGAACACGGTAAGAGGGACAAGGGACGTCTGAGCGGACTTTTTCTTTTTGCCGAAAGGCTTTTAACACTTGCCCGTCTAGGCTTTTATCGCGAA